>NZ_JBCLNI010000003.1:0-165829 GCF_039062885.1 Blautia sp. 2227st1_G12_2227SCRN_220401
TCTCAGTCCCAATGTGGCCGTTCACCCTCTCAGGCCGGCTATGGATCGTCGCCTTGGTGGGCCGTTACCTCACCAACCAGCTAATCCAACGCGGGTCCATCTTATACCACCGGAGTTTTTCACACTGAGCCATGCAGCTCTGTGCGCTTATGCGGTATTAGCAGTCATTTCTGACTGTTATCCCCCTGTATAAGGCAGGTTACCCACGCGTTACTCACCCGTCCGCCACTAGAAACAATCTAAATCTGCCGAAGCTTCAATAAAAGGTTTCCCGTTCGACTTGCATGTGTTAAGCACGCCGCCAGCGTTCATCCTGAGCCAGGATCAAACTCTCTGATAAAATGTTTGATTCATTTACTCAAGACAACCGTTTGGCTATCTCTCGTTTTTACTGCTTTTGGTTTGTTTAAACCGTTCTTTAAATGTAAAGAAATTTTCGAGAATCGTATGTGTTTCACTGTTTAGTTATCAAGGTTTGTTGTGTCTGTCTCTCAGACAGCTCGTTTATTTTATCTCATCTCTTTTTGTTTGTCAAGCACTTTTTTAAGTTTTTTTCAAACATTTTTGAGTTAAGATCTTGTTGTCGTTTCGTTGACGACTTGGATACTTTATCATATCTTCTGTCTTTTGTCAACTGCGAATTTCATTTTTCTGAAATTCTTTTTAATTGTTTGTTTTTTGAAAACAATTATTTGCGACAGCTCAGTTATAATACCACTGGGAGTTATGCTTGTCAACCATAAATTTCAATTTTTTTAGATTTTCCTGGAAGTTTATTTTTATAGGACAATTTCTTTTCTGCTATCATTCATCTATTATGCTATTATCTTCCTGTTTATTATTTTATATGTGTTGTTTTTTAATAAGACTCTTCGCTGTATGGCGCTACGCCGGTCGCATTTTCAATGCGGGAATATGCAGGGGGAAGGCCATCTCAGAGTTCCGTAGCCCGAAGGCCCTCCCCCTGCACCCCCACCCTCTTGGGCACGGAAGGAGTTCTGCGTTGTTGTATGTACTGCGTTGTTGACTTTTGTCTGTATGCTTCGGTATTGGATGTGGAACGTTGTGCCGATCTGGTTTCTGTATTCTTCGATATTTATGGTGATACACTGGGCCGATCTAGTTCCTGTATTCTTCGATATTTATGGTGATACGCTGTGACGATCCCGTTTCTGTATTCTTCGATACTTATAGGAATATTCTGTACCAGTCTGACATTTCAGGACAGGACGCCCAGTCTGCTTCCATCCCCCGCATGTTTTTTCCTGTCGGTTGGAAGAGTCAGCCAGAGGAAGGTGGCATCGGGCCGGGCTGCTGCGGAGGAGGGGTGATTACTACTTGGGCTGCGGGAGACGGCGTTATTGCGGCAGGGCCTGCTGTCTGAGCCGGAGGCGAGTTCTGGCCCTGCCACAATGCTTTTAGCCGTCTCACGGAGCCCTAGTAGTATCCCCCGACGGAGTCCCTGCCCGGAGCGATGCCACCTCCCTCTGGCGTCCCTCAACCACATCCACCTCTCAAAATCTCAAAAACATCCCCGCCTGCATCCACCCCCGGACCGATGCCACCTTTCTCTGGCGTCCCTCTCCATCCACCCCACAAAACCGCAAAAACACCCCCGCCTGCATCCACTCCCCGGAGCGATGCCACCTTCCTCTGGCGTCCCTCTCCATCCCAACAAAAAAAACGGCACCCGGCAGTTCCAACACTGCCAGACACCGGAACCAAAACACCCGTCAAACAGACCTATACAATATATAATCAACATTCGCTATCTGCTCAACTCAATTACCACCAGAAAGTTCTCTCAGCAACTCAAGATCGCTGGCCTGCACTTTAATATTCGTAGTCAGCTTCTCACCCTCAGGGCTAATATACGTCACCTCAAGAATGCTCCCCTCACGAATCCCACGCCGGGAAATCGCACTACAAAATGCCGGAAACTTCGGATGATTCTGTTTAAATGTATTCCATGCATTCATAACCTTCATCATATTTCCAATATTTCCAATATTACCAATACCCATAACCAACACCAGCCTTTCCCTTACTATCATCTATGTTTTTTTATCTATTAACCCAAACACAGCCGCCGTACAAACCATACAGCGGCTGACCACATGATCCTATTCAAAATAACCTGCCGGGAACTCACAACCCTCTGATAAAAGAAATCGCATCCCGGATCCCAGCCACATAAACCAATTTAATTCCTTTAATACTCTCTGTAGCCGTCCGGTTCACCTCAGGAAGTATCACCGTCTCAAACCCAAGCTTTTTCGCTTCCTGCACACGCTGTCCGGCCATACTCACTGCACGAACCTCGCCACTCAGACCAATTTCACCAAACGCCATCACAGAATCCGGGATCACGATCTCCTTCGCACTGGAAATAATAGCAAGACAAATACCCAGATCGATCGCCGGCTCTGTCATCTTCATGCCACCCGCAATATTCACATAAGCATCCGAAGCAGCAAGATGAACTCCCGCCTTCTTCTCCAGAACCGCCATCAAAAGATTCACACGATTAAAATCCGTACCAACTGCTGTTCTTCTCGGAATTCCAAAATTACTCTGACACACCAGAGCCTGAATCTCCACCAAAATCGGTCTCGTCCCCTCCATAGAACATGCAACAACAGACCCCGAAGCATTCTCCGGTCTTCCATTCAAAAGGAACTCGGAAGGATTCTTCACTTCTTCAAGTCCGGAATTCTGCATCTCAAAAACACCAATTTCATTGGTAGAACCAAAACGATTTTTCACCGCACGCAGGATCCGGTAAGAAGCATGCCTGTCTCCCTCAAAGTAAAGCACAGTATCTACCATATGTTCCAGTACACGAGGACCTGCCACATTTCCCTCCTTGGTCACATGACCCACGATAAAAATGGACACTCCCATACCCTTAGCGATCTGCATCAGTACATTGGTAGATTCCCTCACCTGAGAAACACTTCCCGGTGCAGACGAAATATCTTCATGAAACATCGTCTGGATAGAATCCACAACAGCTACATCTGGTTTCGTCCGCTCAATGATCTCCCGGATATTTTCAAGATTCGTCTCACAGAGCAGTTTCAGTTTATCATTAAACGTTCCAAGCCGATCTGCCCGGAGCTTGATCTGTCTGAGAGACTCCTCACCAGAAATATACAAAACAGAAATCCCCTGTGAAGATAAATTTCTGCACACCTGCAACAACAATGTAGACTTGCCAATACCAGGATCTCCACCTACCAAAACAAGGGAGCCGGGGACGATTCCGCCTCCCAGCACCCTGTCAAGTTCACCGATTCCACAGCTCTGACGTTCATCTGAAGAAAGACTGATATCTTTCAGAACTACAGGCTCCGTTTTCTTTTGTGTAGTTTTAATACTCCCTGAGGAAGATTTTTTGGAAGAAACCGTTTCCTCCACAAAAGTATTCCATGCCTTGCATGCCGGGCACTGCCCCATCCACTTGGCTGATTCATACCCGCATTCCTGACAGAAATAAACCGTTTTTTTATTTTTTAGCATTTTACAATTTTAACTTCTGCTTTGGTGTTCGCATCCAGTTCAACACTGAAAGAAAGCTTGCCGCCCAGGTTTGTGGTCATTGTACCTGTACTTACATCATCAATAAATACCTGATACTCTGTCTCAGCTTCCAGTTCAACAGTAATCTGAGAATCCTCAAAGCCCTGAACCTCAAAACTCATTGCTGTTCCATCCTGCTGAAGATGGAACACACTGGTTCCCGGAACAGACTCATATACGAACATTCCATTACGCTCAAGTTTGGTGATCTCCTTATATGTTTTTACTTTATACATATCTCCCTGATACTGATAATCCGACAATTTGGATTTCTGATTTAATTCATAATCTCCAAAACTGATAGTCCCATTATCTTCTGTGCGGATCAATTCCTGTACCACTGCCATGATCTTATGTCCTCCTGAAATCTTTCGTTGTATAGTTTTAATTTTGTTAATTATAACTTATTTCTGTTTTTTTGGCTATAGAAAGTAATAAAATTCTTACGCTTTCTCCGCATCTTTTACTTCAAAGTAGATTTTCTTGTCTTTGACCTTCACCTGTACGGTATCACCGGCTTTGATCCGACCTTCAAGGATTTCTGTTGCCATCTCATCCTCAATCTTTGTCTGGATCGCACGACGCAGCGGTCTTGCACCGTATTTACTGTCAAAGCCTGCATCTGCGATAAGATCTTTAGCTGCTCCGGTAACTTTCAGTATGATATCCAGCTGTTCCTGACAGCGTTTTTCCAGGTTTTTCAAAAGAATAGTAACGATCTTTCTGATATTTTCTTTATTCAGAGAATGGAATACCATGATCTCATCGATCCGGTTCAGAAATTCCGGCTTAAACATCCGCCGCACTTCTTCCATCACTCCGGACTTCATCCGTTCATAATCACGCTTTTCCGTATCTCCGGACATAAATCCAAGATGTTTCGGTTCCATGATCATCTGCGCACCTGCGTTAGAAGTCATGATAATGATCGTCTGCTTAAAATCCACTTTTCTGCCTTGAGCATCTGTAATATGACCATCATCAAGTACCTGCAGAAGAATATTAAACACATCCGGATGAGCCTTTTCAATCTCGTCAAAAAGAATGACACTGTATGGATTTCTGCGCACTTTTTCGCTGAGCTGTCCACCTTCTTCATAGCCTACATATCCGGGCGGCGATCCGATCATTTTAGAAACACTATGTTTTTCCATATATTCGGACATATCTACACGGATCATTGCCTGCTCACTTCCAAATACAGCTTCCGCCAGCGCTTTGGAAAGCTCCGTTTTTCCCACTCCGGTAGGTCCCAGGAATAAGAAAGAACCTATAGGCCTTGCGGGATCCTTTAATCCTACTCTTCCCCTTTTTACCGCACGGGCAACTGCAGAAACTGCCTCATCCTGTCCGATCACACGTTTTTTCAGAACCTTTTCCAAATTTGCAAGCCTACGGGATTCCCCCTCTGTCAGACGCTGTACAGGTATTTTTGTCCAGTCAGACACAATACCGGCAACTGCCTCTTCATCAACTGTAAGTGGATTTTTCCGATTTTTCCGCTCCGCCTTTCTTCGGATCTTTTCCAATTCTGCTTCCGCCTCATTCTGCTTTGCCTGTGCTGCTTTTGCACCTTCAAGATCTGCATTTATGACTGCCTGTTCTTTTTGTTTCAAAATATCGTGGATCTCTCTTTCCAGTGCTTCTGCTTTCGGAGACGGACGATATCCCGCCAGTTGTACTTTCGACGCTGCCTCATCAATAATGTCAATGGCTTTATCCGGAAGAAACCGGTCATTGATATAACGAACGGACATTTTTACAGCCGCCTCAAGGGCCTCATCCAGAATCTCTACATCATGATGTTTTTCATAATATGGGCGCAGCCCCTTCAGGATTTCAACAGCCTCCTCTTCTGTAGGCTCTTCCACGATGATAGGCTGAAAACGCCGTTCAAGCGCTGCATCCTTTTCAATGTATTTCCGATATTCTTCCAGTGTCGTTGCTCCGATCAGCTGGATCTCTCCACGGGAAAGAGACGGTTTCAGGATATTGGAAGCATCCAGTGCACCTTCCGCTCCACCTGCTCCGATGATCGTATGAATCTCATCAATAAAGAGCAATATTCCCTGCTGTTCGCTTACCTCATCGATCACATTTCGGATACGTTCTTCAAACTCACCGCGATATTTACTTCCTGCGACCATTCCGGAAAGATCCAGAACTACCACACGTTTATCTTTTACAGTATCCGGTACCATTCCTGTGACGATCCGCTGTGCAAGTCCCTCTACGATAGCCGTTTTTCCTACTCCCGGCTCTCCAGTCAGGCAGGGATTGTTCTTTGTTCTTCTGCTCAGGATCTGGATCAGTCTGGCAATCTCTTTATCCCTTCCCACTACAGGATCCAGCTTACCTTCTTCTGCCATGGCCGTCAGATCTCGGCTATACTGATCCAGAGTTGGTGTTACACTGCTGTTTCTTCCCTTTGAAGCTTTTACAGCCTGGAATTCTTCCGCAATGGCATCGCTGTCCATTCCCATAGCTGTCAGCACTGCCGCATAAAGCTTCTGGATATTGGCACCCATTGTGTACAGCAGTCTGGTACCCACACAGTCTGTTTCTTTCAACATTGCCAGCAGAATATGTTCTGTCCCGACTTCCTCAAAACGCATGGATTCTGCTTCTGCATATGCACCCTCCAGAACTCTTCTGGTTCTCGGACTGAATCCCGGTCTCTGTGAAACAGCCGTATTTCCCGGCGGTGCGATCAGTTTATCGATCAGAGCCATCGCTTTATCAGCCTGGATTCCAAACTCCTCCAGAACTCTTCCTGCTGTGCCCTCCTTTTCTTCTACAAGCCCGACCAGCAGATGCTCCGTGCCGATATAACTATGTCCGCAGGAGCTGGCTGCCTCTTTTGCCAGAGCAAGAACATTCTCTGCCTGTTTTGTATATCGTTCCTGCATGATGTCTCCTCCTATCTGTCTGTGTCATACTCGTCAAAAATCTCGTCCACCAGCTGATGGACTTCTTCTCTTGTTACATTTTTACAGCATCCCCATGCCATTGCTACTGTCAGATTCTGTTTCATTTCTTCCAGTGCTCTGACCTTATCTGCATCTATGGAGATCACCGCTCCCTTTCGCCTGTCAATAGTCACAAAGCCTTCCTGACGAAGCAGCGCATATGCCTTATTCACAGTATGCATATTGATTCCTGCAATGCTTGCAAGCTGCCGTACAGAAGGCAGAGTATCCCCTTCATGAAGCCTTGATGTAGCGATCCCCATTATGATCTGATTGGTGATCTGCATATAGATTGCCTCATCACTGTTAAAATCGATTTCTATCACCATAGGGTAATCTCTCCTCTACAACAGCAAAAGGCTGCACAGTTTCATCCTGGCAGCCTGCTGTGATTTTTGTTTTTATTTACTGATCCCTGCAATCTTCTCTATCTGTTCTTTGTTAAGAACCAGATTAAATCCCATTGGATTTACCACATAAGCGTTTGCCTGCGGAATCATCAGGCTCGGAAGTTTATCTATAGTCACTTTCGCAACACGGAGATTCTTGCCTCTTCCAAATTTCTCAAATTCCATAACATCTGTAAACACAGGCTGCATGATCTTATCCTCTTTATTTTTCAGATACGGAATATGGAGCTTTCCATCTTCTTCCTGCTCTGCATTGATTGCGATCAGAAATTCTGCCTTACGCAGGTTAGCTATCAGCTCTTCTTCCAGCTCACGGATATTTTTGTGCTCTTCCTGTTTTACCGGACGACGCAATTCCTGCATAAAATAGATTCCGGAAAGTTCAAGCGAAGGATTCAGAAGCGGTCTCTTTGACGGCTCGATCTTACTCATATCTCTCTGGTTTGCGATCTTTCCGATCTCAATCTCGATCTTCTCTTCTCCGTCGATCCAGATCACACTGTTCACTCCGATCGCGTACAGCGTACCATACAGTCTTGGATAGTCTTTTTTCTCATATTTCATGCCCATAAGAAGGATCTTATCCTCAAGGAGCTGTTTACCATATTCTTTGATCTCTTCTTCTGTGGCAAAAATCCTTGCCTGGTCATTAAATGTTTCTTCATCACAGGTCACATATGGAAGTCTGGTTGCCTGTGAATATGCAACAAATACTTCCTCTCTGTTTCTGAGCTCATGGATTGCTTCTTCTACACTGATTCCCATTTTTCTGTCCTCTCTGCCTCATCACTTGGATGCGACACCTCATCAAGGAAAATGGTTGGTTCCTGTTGTGCCCTGTCAGCATCCAGCTTTTCATGTTCGTAACTACTCACTGTGTTTCATAGTTGTTACTATTGTACAATGAAATCCCTGTTTTCGTCAAGCTGTGCCTGTGAAAAATGACCAACTTAAGCCTCGTCGATAGCTTTTCCGATATCGTGACGCATATACTTATTTGCAAAGCTGATCCACTCTGTAGCAGCATATGCATTCTTTCTGGCTTCTTTTAATGTCTCTCCTTTGGCAGTGATGCCAAGAACACGCCCACCGTTCGTAACGATTTCTCCATCTTTAAATTTGGTTCCCGCATGGAAACAGTAGTATCCGTCTTTGTCCTTAAAATTCTCAAATCCATGGATCGGGATACCTTTTTCGTATTTTACCGGATATCCATCACTTGCAAGAACAACACAAACTGCTGCATTGTCCTCAAATTTCAGATCGATCTGATCAAGTTTGCCGTCTACACAGGCTTCCATTACTTCAATGATATCATTCTCCATACGCGGAAGAACAACCTGTGCCTCCGGATCCCCAAATCTTGCATTATATTCCAGAACCTTCGGGCCATCTGCAGTAAGCATCAGTCCGAAGAAAATGATTCCCTTAAACGGACGTCCCTCTGCTGCCATGGCATCTACTGTTTTCTGATAAACATATTTCTTACAGAATTCATCTACTTCCGGAGTATAGAACGGACTTGGAGAAAATGTTCCCATTCCGCCTGTATTCAGTCCCTGATCCCCATCCTTCGCACGCTTGTGATCCTGCGCGGATGTCATGGTACGGATCGTCTTTCCATCTACAAAAGAAAGTACGGAAACCTCACGGCCAGTCATAAATTCTTCAATTACCATGGTATTTCCGGCATTTCCGAATTTTTTGTCTTCCATGATCTCTTTTACGCCAGCTTCTGCCTCTGCAAGATCCTGACAGATCAGAACTCCTTTTCCAAGAGCAAGACCATCTGCCTTCAAAACGATCGGGAATTTTGCCTCGGTCCTTAAATATTCCAGAGCTTTTTCCGGATCATCAAAATTCTCATAAGCAGCTGTAGGAATGTCGTATTTTTTCATAAGATCCTTGGAAAAAGCCTTGGAGCCTTCCAGAATAGCAGCATTTTTGCGCGGTCCGAACACACGCAGTCCCTCTGCCTCAAATACATCTACGATTCCGCCCACAAGAGGATCATCCATTCCCACGATAGTAAGATCGATCTCTTTTTCTTTGGCAAAGGCTGCCAGTTTTTCAAATTCCATTGCTCCGATATCTGCACATTCCGCATACTCTGCGATTCCTGCATTTCCAGGTGCGCAGTAGATCTTGTCAACTTTCGGGCTTTTTGCAACACTCCATGCAATTGCATGTTCTCTTCCGCCGCTTCCTACGATTAATACTTTCATCTGTTTACTCCTTTGTTTCATCTGTCTGCTGATTACTTTAAAGAAACAATTCCATCTGTCACTGTGATCTTGTCATTGGCGATAAGATTGATTGCTTCCGGAAGGATCTTCCACTCTGCTTTTTCCATTACACGTCTCTGAAGCTCCTTGGATGTATCTCCGTCTTTTACCTTTACTGCTTTCTGAAGAATGATCGGACCTGTATCCGTTCCGGCATCTACGAAATGAACCGTAGCGCCTGTTACTTTCACGCCTCTTGCAAGAACTGCATCATGGACCTTAAGTCCATAAAAACCTTTTCCGCAGAAAGACGGGATCAGAGATGGATGGATATTGATGATCTTGTTGGGATACGCTTCCACCATCATCGGAGGGATCGCAACCAGATATCCTGCAAGAACGATCAGATCCACCTCTTTTTCCTGAAGCTTCGCCAGTAATGCTTTATGGAAAGCTTCTCGGTCCGGATAGTCTTTCGGTGCGATGCATACCGCCTCTATATCATGCTTTCTGGCTCTTTCCAGAGCATAAGCGGAGGCATTATTACTGATCACAATATCCACTTTTGCATTTGTGATCTCTCCTGCATCAATAGCATCCAGGATCGCCTGAAGATTCGTTCCCCCACCGGAAACAAGAACACCGATCTTTAACATAAGGTCACTCCCTTTTCTCCCTCTTCAATGGATCCTACCACATATGGCTTATCGCCGGTTTTGCGGATAGCTTCCATTGTTTTGTCAACATCTGCAGGATCTACTGCCAGGATCATTCCAAGACCCATATTATATGTATTATACATCATATGCTCATCAATATTTCCTTTTTCAGCAAGGAGCTTGAAGATCGGAAGTACCGGATAGCTGTCTTTTTTGACAACAGCTCTGGTTCCCTCTTTCAGCATACGCGGGATATTCTCATAAAATCCACCACCTGTGATATGGCTGCATGCATGGATCTTCACGCCAGACTCTCGGATGCTCTTCAGCGCTTTTACATAGATTCTGGTCGGTGCGATCAGTGCCTCTCCCAGAGTTGTTCCAAGCTCTTCATAATAAGTATCCAGAGACTCTTTTGTCATGTCAAATACTTTACGTACAAGAGAAAATCCATTACTGTGAACTCCTGTGGAAGCCATACCGATCAGGACATCTCCTGGTTTCAGGGCCTCTCCTGTAAGAAGATCTTTTTTGTCAACGACTCCTACTGCAAATCCGGCAAGGTCGTACTCATCTTCCGGCATAAGTCCAGGATGCTCTGCTGTCTCACCACCGATCAGAGCTGCCTCAGACTGTACACAGCCCTCTGCAACACCTTTTACGATCTCTGCGATCTTTTCCGGATAATTTTTGCCGCAAGCAATGTAGTCCAGGAAAAACAATGGCTCGCCGCCTGCACATGCAATATCATTTACACACATGGCTACAGCATCGATTCCGATGGTATCATGCTTGTCCATAACCATGGCTACCTTAACCTTGGTTCCACATCCGTCTGTTCCGGAAACCAGAGTAGGCTCTTCCATATCTTTGAATTTCTCCATGGAAAATGCACCTGAGAATCCACCGATTCCTCCAAGTACCTCCGGTCTCATTGTCTTGGCAATGTGCTTTTTCATCAGCTCTACTGATTTGTATCCTGCCTCAATATCTACGCCTGAAGTCTTGTAATCCATAATGTCCTCCTTATGACAACACCTTTTTATTTTTATGGTAAAAGATTTATTTAGTAATTTTTGTATCCAACTTCCTGAAGCCTTGCGTCTTTCTTCTCAACCTGCTCCTTCAGATCCTGACTGTAGGCTTTCAGTCTGGAAAGAAGCTCTGCGTCGGAAGTTGCAAGGATCTTGGCAGCAAGAAGTCCCGCATTGGCGCCACCATTGATCGCTACTGTAGCAACCGGGATACCGCTTGGCATCTGTACGATTGAGTAAAGGGAATCTCTTCCTCCCAGAGAGGTTGTATGCATCGGAATACCGATCACCGGCATCGGAAAGATCGCTGCGCACATTCCCGGAAGATGAGCTGCCATTCCTGCGCCTGCGATGATAACTTTGAAGCCTTTTTCTTCTGCTGTCTTTGCATACTCGAAAAATACATCCGGTTCTCTGTGTGCGGAAATGATCTTCATTTCATAATCAATCCCCAGTTTCTCCAGGATATCTGCTGCTTTGCTCATAACCGGCATATCTGAATCACTACCCATTACAATTCCTACTTTTGCCATTGTGTTCTCCTTTCATGGTACACTAACTGAATATTAGCCTGTGTCCTTTGACTATTGTTATGGTTATTCTACGTATATTCTCACTTTCTGTCAATACGATCGGAAAAACTGTAAATTTACTAATTAACTTATATTATTATTTAATGGAAGATTCTCAAAAGGACGGTTCAATTCCTCTGTTCCGGGAAGAACAAACCTTCCGTTTTCGATAATGGAGATCATTTCTCCCTCATCATCGATCACCCGGATACTTCCAAGCTCATCATAAGGTATCGTAATATCTGTATGACAGCCATAATAAGCAAGGCTTACGTCATCCTTTCGCATCTCGGAAATCTCATTATCCCTGGCAATGATCTCTTTTCCATCCGGATTATATACCGGTGTATCCTCTGCCCAGCTGTAACAGGTATCGCCCACAGCAAAATGCGGTCCCATTTTTTCTGCGATCAGGATCGGAAGCTTATCCGCAATTCCGTATTTCAGCGCCGCCACATAAGCTGTGGTATTTGTACCGATGGCAAACTCTCCCATGGGGATCTTCGGATGGTGGTGGAGGATATTATCTTCAATATATTTCCGGTTCTCTTCTTCGGTTTTAAAATTCGAGCAGGTGTAATCAATAACCTGGCCGCAGTCAAATACCAGCTTCAGATCCCGGAACTGAAGACCGTTCAGATATACTTTTTTCACATGAAGGATTCCGCCTGTGCCTGCCAGCTGCGGAGATGTAAAGACTTCGCCCACCGGAATGTTCACATCTGCCACGCAGTTCTCAAAATTCGTCTGTTTCTTCGGATCTGTCAGTTCATGAAGATGGATCAGAAGATCCGTCTCATTGTCTCCACGTCCTTTGACTTCCACCCACTCACAGGTATCCAGGGTATTGATGATCGTCTGCTGGATTTCCTGATAGAGATGGTAATCCAATGTATTGATCTTTACGATCTCACGGAAAATTTCCTCATAATTTCCACCAATCTCAGGAACCGGATATGCAATGATCGTAAAACTTCTCTCATCACCTTTGATGTATCGGTTTACGATCTGTCCGGATTCATTGTCAAGTTCTGTCTGAAGCTTCTGCTGTGTCTCGCTTAATGCATAAGCTTCCGGTTTACTTATCGGAGAGAAAGGATTTTCTCCAAATGTATCAATGCAGGCCGGACCGCCATGTACTTCTGCCAGTTCTCTGTACTTCTCATAGGAGGTCTGCATAGCACGAAGTTTTCGCTGAACAAAATCCCCATCCAGGAACAATGCACTGTCCTGACGATGATCGTAATCGTACTGCGGATTGGCAACGCCGCCTGTATAGCCTACTCTCACGGCGCCTCTCTTATTTACCACATGCGTTGCATGGCGATAGATCACCGGCTTCAGACCCATTTTTTCAAACTGGAGGATCGCTGCTTTTACCATCCGTTCAAAACCAAGACTATATCGGATATTTACTGTTTTCTTTTTTGTGATATCCTTCCGTCCGGTGATAAATCCGATCCGATAGCCTTCTGTATAGGTAGAAGCCATCTTATCGATCTCTTCCTGAGAAAGGGAGTTCAGAAACTCTGCAACTCCTGTTTCATTCTCTGAAACAAACTCGCCATAGCGATACAGATATCTCAGATCCGAAAGATCCGAATTCATGATGATATCTGCTGCAAAGTCAAGCTCCGGATCTACACCTTCCCGTATCCTCTGCTCCATCATATCCTGGCAGTAATCATTTACATAGGAACGGAGAATCCCCTCCACTGTTGCCGCCTCCGGAAGTTCTTCCTCACAAAATGCAGAATATACTTCTAGAAACAGTTCCATGGATACAGTCATATCCCACAGCCTTTTCTCATGAGCATAAGCTACAGTTCCTGCGATCTCTGCATACAGAAAACTGAAGGCTTTTCCATATTCTCCCATCTGCTGTACTGCATACGCCGGATTTCCATAGCTGCTTTCATAATTTTCCGAGAGGATATCCTGATAAAAGCAATGATTTCTCTCTTTCAACACCTCCATCGTAAGCTCTGCTGCGCTCTCATCCATCACATCTGCTGCCATGGAAAGAAACTTTGCCCTGTTTCTGAAAAAATCTCCAAACGGTTTTTTTACGGTTTCTTCTGTTATGATCTCACGGATCCGTTCCTTCGCAAGTCCATAACGTTCTTTCATGCATTCTTCCAAGACTTCATCTCCCATCTTTTTCATCATCGATCACATGCCCCAGGGCAATGTGTTTGTCAACGAGTTCTTTCATATATTCCCAGATCACTTCAGAACCCTCTCCTGTTTTCCGGTTTCTCTTATAAATCTGACTTTTCTTCACCTGATGCTCTTCCCAGCTTTTTCCGTTGGAAGCATCATTTAGAAACAATGGCTGACAATTATCTAGCACATGGGCAAATTTCGCCTCCGGGGTTTCGTAAGCCTCAAACTCCTCCCATAATGCTTTTAACCACTGTCCCTGATCTTCCGGCAATAGTCCATAGATCCGTTCTGCTGCCTGCTTCTCCCTGTATTCCTTGGTTGTCGCTCCTTTTTCATCATATGCATAGGTATCACCTGCATCGATTTCTACCAGATCATGCGCCAGTACCATAGGAATCACCTTCGAAAGATCCACTTCCTCATTGGAATATTCCTTTAAAAGCACCGCCATCAACGCCAGATGCCAGGAATGCTCCGCATCATTCTCTTTCCGCTTTCCGTCTGCAAGATATGTCTGTCGGAAAATATTCTTGACTTTATCTATCTCCATAATAAAGTCCAGCTGTTTTTTTAAGCGTTCTTTTTTATCCATCTGTTATACCCCCGATAAAAAAAGTCCCAGCCAGATAACCAGGATCACTCCGTTCAAAATAGACCCGACCATGCTCGTCCTGTGTTTCCGGTTTTCTTCCGAAAAGCTGGAAAGCCCCAGTGTAAAGCCATATGCAGAAAGCAGCATGGCAAAAAGCCCGGTTCCGCCGATCAGGCCCCCGAGCTTTCCATCAAAAAAGAGTGCAAGCACAACTGCCGCGATAAACAGCACGAGGGAAGCCGCCGCAAGTCCTACAGACCATTTTCCCTTGGAAGCTTCTCTTTTTTTTGCAAATGCATATCTATATCTTCTTGCCATTAATTTTTCTCCTAATCCTGTCGCAGACTGCATAAATCCCATATCCAAGCGCTGCGCCCAGAGTATTCAATATCATATCATCCACATCAAAGCAGCCAACTTTTGTAAGCAGCTGGATCACTTCTATCGTCAGACTGATAAAAAAGCCGGATAATATGATAAAAAAGCCATTTCGCATTTTTCCGGTTATTACCGGAAGAATAAATCCGTATGGCACAAATCCCAGCACATTTCCAAAAACATTTGTGAAAAGCGCAAATGTACCCACTATTTTTCGATAAGTCCAGAAACGCCTGATCTCCACAAACGGAACAAGATTGTAACGGTATTCTCTTTCTGCATCCGCCACTCTTCCGTATCCTTCGGAAAAGAACAGAAGATACACAAGAACAAGAACATACAATACAAAAAAAGCTGTCCCGAGTTTTTTTACTCTGCGTTTTGTCCCTTTTTCCAATATTCTCCCCTGCTTAAATAGTCCGAAAAGCCACACGGAACAACGTGCGGCTTTTCAGATCATATTAGATTAATATCTCTGATTTTCTTCTGAGCAGTCTCGCACCGTTCACGATCATCAGAATTCCTGTGACAAGTCCCGTCACCAGAATGACAATACCGAGTGCAAGGCTTCCCGCCCCGCTGCTCGCCATAGTTTTATAAATTTTTTCATTCATAAGGCTGCGTCCTCCCAGTAAAAGCGGACCTTCGGAATCCGCCGCTCTTTTATGACCTTTTATAACAATATTATTCTGCGCCGTACTGGTCATAATATGCATCAATGGCAGCTTTCAGCTTATCATCGATCACAACACGGCCTTTGTATTCTTTGTTGTAGAGATGCTCAACAACCTCCGCCATAGTTACAATAGCTGTAGTCTGAAGGCCGTAGGTTTCCTCGATCTCTTTGAGCGCACTCTTTGTTCCCTGGCCGCGTTCCATACGGTCAACAGAAACCACAAGACCTATCGGATTTACATCTCCCTGCGCTTTGATGATCGGAAGTGTTTCTTTAATGGATGTTCCTGCAGTCGTAACATCCTCAATGATCACTACCTTATCCCCATCCTGGATCGGGCTGCCAAGAAGAATTCCTTTATCTCCGTGGTCTTTCACTTCCTTACGGTTGGAACAGTAACGGATATCCTTTCCGTACATTTCACTGATCTCCATAGTTGCTGCTACAGAAAGCGGAATTCCTTTGTATGCCGGTCCAAACAGCACATCAAAATCCAGTCCGAATTTGCTTTCTATCGCTTTTGCATAATACTGTCCCAGCTTGCGAAGCTGCGCACCGGTACGGTAAAATCCTGTATTTACAAAAAATGGTGTCTTTCTTCCTGATTTCGTAGTAAAATCTCCAAATTTCAGGACATTACAGTCAATCATAAATTCAATAAATTCCTGCTTATACTGTTCCATTTATCTAATCCTCCATGTTTTTCATATATACGACAAACCCAGGATCCACACTCTGCTGCAATCCCAGTGTAAAATCCCTTTATTTATCCTGTTAATTCTAACATATGAACAACAGAATTGCAAATACGGCAATCCTCCGTTATTTCACTACTCCGATCAGCTCATTGATGTCTTCCACTTTCTGTTTTTCAAGAAATGCCTGAATACCATCTGCGATCTCCACAGTAGCATAAGGGTTAAAAAAGTTTGCAGTTCCCACAGACACTGCAGTAGCACCTGCCATAATAAATTCCAGGGCATCCTCAGCAGTTGCGATTCCTCCCATACCGATGATAGGAAGGGATACTGCATTTGCCACCTGATATACCATACGGACAGCTACCGGTTTTACTGCAGGACCGGACATTCCACCAGTTTTATTTGCCAGTGCAAATGTACGTCTGTTGATATCGATCTTCATTCCTGTCAGGGTATTGATAAGAGAAAGAACATCTGCGCCGCCAGCTTCTGCTGCTTTCGCCATCTCGGTAATATCGGTTACATTTGGGCTCAGCTTCATGATCACCGGCTGTTTTGCATATTTCTTTACTTCTTTTGTGATCTCTTCAAGAGCTTTCGGATTCTGACCGAAGGCAATTCCGCCTTCCTTGACATTCGGGCAGGAAACATTAATCTCCAGCATATCCACAGGCTCATTTCCAAGGCGTTCTACAACCTCACAGTAATCCTTTGCAGATTTTCCACAGACATTGACGATGATCTTTGTATCATATTTTTTAAGGAACGGAATATCTCTTTCACAGAAAACATCAATCCCCGGATTCTGAAGACCAATGGCATTGAGCATTCCGGATGCTGTCTCTGTCACTCTCGGTGTAGGATTTCCCGGCCACGGTACATTTGCCACACCTTTTGTCACAACTGCGCCAAGTCTGTTCAGATCCACAAATTCACTGTATTCCGCTCCGGAACCAAATGTTCCGGACGCTGTCATCACCGGATTCTTAAGTTCTACGCCGGCAAGATTTACATTCATTCTGCTCATAGCTCTACCTCCGTGCTCAGGAATACAGGTCCGTCTTTACATACTCTCTTGTTATGGACATGAGAATGAGAATCCACATCTTTGGATTTGCACACACAGGCAAGACACGCGCCTACGCCACAGGCCATACGCTCTTCCATGGAGATCCAGCACGGAATTCCTTTTTCAAGGGCATATGCCTTGATGGCACGGAGCATCGGGGCAGGTCCGCAGGCAAAGATCGCATCTGCCTCAAGATCGTTCTCACGGATGGCATCCATAACATTTCCCTTTGTTCCTGCAGAGCCGTCTTCTGTTGCCACATAGACATCTCCATAAGCTTCAAATTCCTTATTTAAAAACAGCTCATCTCTGTATCCGAGAACCATGATCTTTTCTGCGTCCAGCTGTTTAGCAGTTTCCAGCATTGGCGGGATTCCGATTCCTCCACCCATGAGAAACACTTTTTTGCCTTTTACTGCATCCAGCGGAAAACCATTTCCCAGAGGTCCCATAGTCTCAATGGGGACCCCTGCATGAAGTCTGGAAAATTCCTCCGTACCGGTTCCTTTTCCTGTAACGCGATATACCAGTCTCAGTTTTCCTTCTGCTTTATCGATCTCACAGAGACTGATGGGTCTTGGCAGAAGCTTACCGCCATTGCGGCTGTAAAGTGATACAAACTGTCCCGGCACTGCATTTTTTCCAATCTCACCTGCATCCAGCCACATACTGTAAATATCTGTACCAATACATTCCTGGCTGAGTATCTTACAGGGCTTTTTTGTTTTTTTACTTTCTGATGTACTCATAAAATGCCTCCTGTATTATCTGTTCTCCAGCGCACCGCTGATATCCGCGATCATATCTTTTACTGCCGCTCTGGAAGCATCTGCGTAATTTTCAGCGCCAAACTCTTTATATTTCTCCTGCTTATATGCAGCGATGATTCCTCTGGAAGAGTTTACGATAGCACCAAGTCCGTCCTCATTAAAGAAATGGACAAGATCTGCGCCCTTTCCACCCTGAGCACCATATCCGGGAACAAGGATAAATGTCTTCGGCATGATCTTTCTTAATACCTTTCCCATTTCCGGATAGGTCGCACCTACAACAGCACCAACATAACTATATCCATCACCCATAAGCTCATCGCCCCATTGTGCAACCTTCTCACCTACCAGCTCATAGAGCGGGCGACCGTCGATGACACGATCCTGGAACTCACCACTTGATGGATTGGAAGTTTTGACCAGAACAAAGATACCCTTTTTCTCTTCCTTACATACATCCATAAAGGGTTTCACACCATCAGAACCAAGGTATGGATTGACCGTTGCAAAATCCTCATCAAAACCTGCATATTTTTTTGAGCCTACCTGAACCTGTCCCAGGTGACCAACTGCATATGCTGCAGATGTGGAACCGATATCACCTCTTTTGATATCACCGATCACAACCAGATCTTTGGCTTTACAATACTCAACCGTTTTCTTGTATGCGATCAGTCCCGGGATACCAAACTGCTCATACATGGCGATCTGTGGTTTCACTGCCGGGATCAGATCACAGGTCGCATCCACGATCCCTTTGTTATACTGCCAGATTGCTTCTGCAGCGCCCTCCAGAGTCTCTCCAAACTCTGCAAAAGCCTTCTTCTGGATATGCTCCGGAATATAATTCAGCATAGGATCCAGTCCTACAACGATTGGTGCATTTGTTTTGCGGATATTGCTGATCAGTTTGTTAATCATGATTCTTTCTCCTCCTGGTTTTTAAATACAATTTTTCCGTCACAGATGGTATAAAGCACTTTTCCCTTTACTTTCCAGCCATCAAACGGTGTGTTATGTCCTTTGGAAACAAATTTATTTTTATCGATAGCATACTCCTGCTCCGTATCCACGATGATCACATCTGCCGGATGGCCTTTCTGGAGAGTTCCTCTGTCAAGCCCGAGGATTTTCGCCGGGTTCAGGCACATCTTCTCAACCATCTGTTTCAGTGTGATCACATCTTTTTCCACCAGCTCTGTATAGGTGAGCGGAAGGCTTGTTTCCAGACCTACGATCCCAAATGGTGCATTCTTCATAGAACCTGTTTTTTCCTGTGCACTGTGCGGTGCATGGTCCGTGCTGATCACCTCGATGGTACCGTCCTTCAGGCCCTGTTTCAGCGCTTCCACATCCTTCGGTGTACGGAGCGGCGGATTCATCTTGTAATTCGGGTCATCTGTTTTAATATCATCGGATGAAAGGATAAAATGGTGCGGGCATACTTCAGCTGTGATATTGTCGTATCCTTTCTCTTTTACGATCTTCATCATCTGAGCATCCCCATAAGTGGAACAGTGGCAGAGATGAAGATGGACTCCTGTCTCCAGCGCCAGAATGATATCTCTGGCTGTAATGGTATCTTCCACTGCATTGCAGATTCCGGGAAGCCCCAGTCTTTTGGCGTTCTCATCCTCATTCATGCATCCATCTCCACGCAGATCGATATCTTCACAATGGTCAAAAAACGGCACGCCACATTCTGCCGCGATCCTCATTGCTTCTTTACAAAGCGCTGTATTCATCACAGATTTACCATCCTCGGACACTGCCGGGATCCCTGCTTTCACCATTCCGGCAATATCTGCAAGTTCAGTACCTTTTTCTCCCATGGTGGCTGCACCTGCCTGAAGTACATGAATACCGGAAACCTGCGCCGCCTTGTTATGTACATAGTTTACCCGGTCCGGATTATCAATAGTGGGAGTTGTATTTGGCATAGCAACTACAGTTGTCACACCACCACGTGCTGCCGCAGCAGCACCACTCTTGATATCTTCCTTATGTGTCTGGCCCGGATCACGAAAATGGACATGAAGGTCGATAATTCCCGGCATGACCAGCTTTCCTTTCGCATCAATCACACGGTCGCCGTCTTTCTTTTTCAGCTTCTGGCCTATTTCCGCAATGATTCCGTCTTCCAGATAAATATCGCCTGTTTTATCCGTATCTGTAGCCGCATCCACGATCCGGCCTCCTCGAATCAGAATCCCCATTTCTGTTCTCCTCTCATCCTGTATTTTCAAAGCAGATCCTTCAATCCGCTTGTATTCTCCTATATCATACACGAAATCTCTCTATTTATAAAGATTTTTTTTACAAAGCAATTTCGCCCCTTTTTACACCCCGGAATTGTTGGAATTTTCTCCTTGACATTTCAAAACACGGGTTATATAATCAGAGCATGGCAAAATATTTAATGTAAAATCACTAGTTTTTAGAGATTATATTTACATGAATATAGTCTGTAAAATCTGGTGATTTTTTATTATCATCAGAAGGCTATTTTAATTTTTTTTATTTTTATGGAGGTAACACAAAATGAACAAGGGAACTGTAAAATGGTTCAACGCAGAAAAAGGTTATGGTTTTATCACAGGTGAGGACGGACAGGATGTATTCGTACACTTCTCCGCTATCAACGGTGAAGGCTTCAAATCTCTTGAAGAAGGACAGGCTGTATCCTACGACTTAACAGAGGGCGCTCGCGGAATGCAGGCTGCTAACGTTACAAAGTTATAATTCTATAACCATAAAAAACGTATAAGTCAAAACGGGGCTGCTTTATGGCAGACCCGTTTTTTATTGCATTGTATTTATCCTGTATATAAAAATCCCCGGGATGCTTCAACACATCCCGGGAACCCATCATTTCATATGTGTTTTCTATTCCGCACTGTCTGAAGATAATCCGGAAATATAATCTGTCAATGCAGAAGTATCCATCACAGTATCCACCTTCACACTGGCTTCCTTCGCCTGGATCTTGGCATATGCGGAATATCCGATCCAGCCTACAAGCAGAACCGCGATGAGGATCCATGCCGCCATCTCAAGTACAAATTCTGCGCGTTCCTTCTTCAGGGCACTGTTTCGCGAGTATTTGTTGTTTTTATATTTGTCAACTTTCTTCTGGCTCATTGTCTTTCTCCTTTGCCGCTTCAGTACTTCGTACATTATAGCACACTTGTTTTCAAAAGAAAAGCGGCAACTCCCTGAAGAAATGTGATAATTTTCTGAACTGGAGATTTTCTCTGATCAGACTGCTACGATAACGCCACCATCGTTGGCATACATACTGCTGACACCGGCAGTATCCATAACTACGATCTTTGCTGGGTGCAGTTTCTCACGGATAGCCTCCTCCAGCATCTTCGCTCTTTCCGGACAGTTGCAATGAGTGATGGCAACTGTCTTTTCCGGGATGTTGATCCCCTTCTCTCCAATGTGATCCACCATTTTTACGATTGCTTTATTCATGCCTCTGGCCTGATCCAGCTGACAGATCGTTCCTTCCGGAGTAGCTCCCATAACCGGCTTGATCTTCAGTGCACTGGCCACCAGAGCTTTCACTCTGCCCAAACGTCCGTTCTTGCGCAGAGTTTCCAGATTCTCCAACACAAAAAATGTGTTCATCTCTTCAATATATTTCTCTACTTCACTTACTACTTCTTCAAAAGAAAGTCCCTTTTCTTCACACTCCACGATCTTCATGGCAATCAGACTCTGACCACCGGATGCAGATTTGGAATTAAATACATGAACCTTTTTCTCCGGCTGCTCTTCCAGGAACAGGTTTTTTCCAAGAATCGCACTGTTATAGGAACCACTCAATTCTGCCGATAGCGTCACCGCATAAATGTGTTCCGCATCACACTCATATGCCTTCATATAGCGTTCCGGAGAAGGGCATGCAGACTTGGGGCATTCCGGGCAGGCCGCAACCTTCTTTAAAAAATCTTTCTGATTGAAATTCTCATCATCTATAATATTCTCACCGCCCACCGTCAGCGTCAGTGGTATGGATTCAATCCTGCCGTCATTTTTCCATTCATCTAAAAGCTCCCCACAGCTATCTATCGCAATCTTATAGCTCAATTATATCGTCCTCTTTTCCATTATATGTAGTATTCAATACCACATCTATCGTATCACATAAACAGATATTTGAAAAGAGTTTTTTAAAAAGTCTGTCCTTTTTTCTTTATCTGAGATATAATGTCTACACGCGATCACATAAAAGAAAGGAAGTGCGGCATGCTTGCATTAAAGATCACAGATATCCGGGATTTCACAAACAAACTTTTTATAGGAGAAGTATTTGACAAATTCTGTCTGTCCGAAGCGACTGTGACTACTTTTAATACTTTTACCATTGATGGCAGGCTTCAGAAAGATTTTTTTGATACAGACAGCATGAACAGACTCACAGAGCACGGCCGGACACATTCTCTCTGGAAGGACATCAGACCTTTCTGCTGGTCTGTGATCCGCGGTAAGCGTACGCCCTTAAGCTTCAGGATCGTGCTGCATTTAAGTCGGAGTGGAGTTGAAGCCGCAATGAGAAATACAGATTTCGGAATTTCCTCCGAACAGATAGACGGACTATTCTTAAATCTTCAATTTAAAAATAACAGCCTTCTTTGTACTACCGGAACCTCTCTTAAAACATTCTCTATGGATAAACGCCCAGAGCAGCTCTGGGATGATATGATCCTGAGCTTTCTGTCCAGGAATCAGATTCTTTTTGAAAGGCTATAGTCAATTCTCTTCTTCTATTTCCCTCAGGTAATACGCAAGCATATCAATAAATTCACTGTTGGTAGGCTTGTATTCCAGAGGATATCCTGCAATCTCATCCAGCAGTTTTTTATTTCCTTCCCAACACACATTTACCATTGTTCTGATATCATGCTCAATATTGGTAGGTGTTGATCTGTACTTCCGCGCCAGGCATGGATAAATGTCCTTTGTGATCCGCAATGGTTTATACTGATACCCCATGGAAATCTTTACCGCTTCCGCAACGAAAAAATATCCTTTGTATTTCGAATTTGCACCAAGTCTTCTGATCAATCCATACACCTTTTTCATACATTTGTTCCTCCATTTCATTTTTTTCTCTTTTTAAAAGCACTCCCTTATGTATAATACGACAGTTATCTATATTTTTCGCTTTCTTCTGAAAATTTATTTTATACATATTAGATACTAATTTAAATTTTTAGTCATATTTTACAGGTTATTTTTATTTAATATCTATTATTTTATTTAAAATTCCTATAATTGTGTTAAAGATACACATATTGTTATAAAAAAAGCAAAGGCTTTGCCCCATTACGGGCAAAGCCTTTCGATCATTTTATATGTCGTTTTATTTTGTAAGGACCATAAGGATATCGTTGCTTCTCTTTACAAATTTTGTCATTTCTTCAGGAGAAAGCTGTTTATGGCTCATCATTGCAAGATCATAAAGCTGTTCACAGATCACCGGAACATACTCTGATCCCTGATTTTCTGCTATAAATCTTACAAGAGGATGATTTGCGTTCAGTACAAGTACTTCCTGACCACCGAACATATTCGGATCCATTCCGTACATATTGTACATTTTCATCATATCCTGCATACGGCGACTCTCCTCAGGAAGAGTGATCATCGCTGCAGTTCCCTCATTTTTCAGCTTCTCTACTTTTACTTCAAGTTTATCCTTGCCAAGATTCTTACGGAACACCTCAGTAAGTGTCTTGACTGTTGCTTCATCCGCTTTTCCGTCTTCACGAAGCTCTTCTGTCAGATCTGCATCAATTCTCTTGAACTGGATCGTCTGATCCTGCTGTTCAAGATGGGAAATAAACTGTGAATCGATCACATGCTTCAGCAGTACAGCATCTTTACCCGCTTCACGGAACATATTAATGTACTGGCTCTGCTGTACCTCATCGGTCACATAATAGATCACCGTTTTTTCCGGTTCCTCATTCTGGGATCCTTCAGAAGCTTTCTCCTCTGTCTTCTCCTCTTCAGCTGCTTTTGTTTCTTCTTTTTTATTTTCCTCAATGCAGTCTTTCAGGGTAAGATATTTGCCATCCAGATTCTTAAAGAGGATATAATCGTTCATCTTCTCACCAAATTTCGCATCCTTGATGCATCCAAATTTGATAAACGGGCTGATATCATCCCAGTACTTCTCATAAGACTCTCTGTCTGTCTTGCACATTCCGGTGAGCTTATCTGCTACTTTCTTGGTGATGTATTCAGAAATCTTTTTCACAAAACCATCATTCTGCAGTGCAGAACGGGAAACATTCAGTGGAAGATCCGGACAGTCGATCACGCCTTTCAGAAGAAGAAGGAATTCCGGGATCACCTCTTTGATGTTATCTGCAATAAATACCTGATTATTATAAAGCTTGATGGTTCCCTCAATGGAATCATACTCTGTCCTGATCTTCGGGAAATACAGGATACCCTTCAGGTTGAACGGATAGTCCATGTTCAGATGGATCCAGAACAGCGGTTCCTTGTAATCCATAAATACCTTACGGTAAAATTCTTTATACTCTTCATCCGTGCACTCATTTGGGTGTTTCATCCAGAGCGGCTGTGTATCGCTTAAGGATACCGGCCGTTTATTGATCTTTACTTTATCTTTGGCAGGAGAAACTTCCACAACTTCTTTCTCGCCTTTATCATTCTCCTTTTCCTCTGTCTTGGCATCCTCATGGATATGCTCAACTACCACATCATCTTCACGGAGATCTGCCTCATCGATCGTTTCATACTCCTGTTCAGCATTTGCTTTGGAAAGATAGATATTTACCGGCATGAAAGAACAGTATTTCTCGATAACCTCTCTCATACGATATTCATTGGCAAACTCCAGGCTTTCCTCATTGAGGAAAAGAGTGATCTCTGTTCCCGGTTCTGTTTTGTTTCCGTCTGCCATCTCATACTCCGTACCACCGTCACAGGTCCAATGTACCGGTGTGGAACCCTCCTTGTAAGAGAGAGTATCAATATGAACTTCATCTGCAACCATAAATGCAGAATAAAATCCAAGTCCGAAATGACCGATCATCTGATCATCCGTTGTTTTATCCTTATATTTCTCAAGAAACTCTGTGGCACCGGAAAAAGCGATCTGTGTGATATATTCCTCTACTTCATCTGCTGTCATACCAATACCGTTATCGATAAACTTCAAAGTTTTCTGATCCGGATCAACGATAACATTTACAGCCGGTTTGTAACCTTCCGGGAATGTATAATCTCCCATAACTTCCAGCTTTCTCAGTTTGGTGATCGCATCGCATCCGTTGGAGATCATCTCTCTTACAAAAATATCATGGTCGGAATATAACCATTTCTTGATAATCGGAAAAATATTTTCACTGTTGATTGATAAACTTCCATGTTTTGCTGACATATATGTCACTCTCCTTTTGTTTTTATTTTTATTTCTGATGTTCCGACAGAGCCGGAAACCTGTTGTTTTTTTCAATAAATATATACTAATACGACTTTTTACAAAAGTCAAGAAAAATTTAGCACTCATCATTATAGAGTGCTAGTAACAGCATATAAAACGGATCTCTATGTGCAAAAAAATCCCTCCGTACATTTTTTGTACGGAGGGTGCTGTAAAACTATCTTCTACATTCTGTTCTTATTTTTTCTTTCTACGATATACAAGGATTCCTCCAATACATACCACAGTCACGATCAAAATGATCACAAATGTCATGATCGGTGTACTGTCTCCCGTCTGCACTGCAGATTTCTGATTTGTCTGTGTCACTGCCGGACTCGGAGTCGCAGTAAGAACTGCTGCCTGTGATACCGTAAAAGTAACCGTACTTTCTGACTGTGTACCGGTATCCTTCCAGCTGGAGCCGTCGTATTTCTGCTGTCCAAAGGTAACTTTCAGAGTATATTTTCCCGGCTTGCTGACACGGAATGTTGCAGTATAAGGCTCTCCATCCCAGGTACGGGTCTCTGTGATCTTCCAGCTCTTCGGCTGATATCTGGTATCTCCCTTACGCGGGTTTGTATTATCCATTCCTGCACCAGCTGCTGTAAAGGTGATCTTTGTATTGGTATCATACTTGCCATTGGAATCAATGCCTGTGATCTTATTGTCCGATGCAGCGGCTTCCGTGCCCTGATATCCATTTACTGTAATACTTACTGCGATCACTGTACTGATCTTGTTGGGATTCTTAACCCCCTCCGGAAGAATGACGGTACCTTTTACATTAAATATCTGACGTTCTGCAGAAGACGGATCATAAGAAGATCCCTTAACATCCCATTTAACAGATGCCTTCTGCTCTCCCTTTGTTGTAGTGATCTTTACTGTTCCCGGAAGCTTCAGGGCTTTCTGGGTTTTCTGGGTTCCATTGGGTAGATCTTTGATATCGGATGGCTTTTTGATGCCTGTAAGGTTATTCGCCTTCTTACCGTTATCTGTTTTTTTCTTTGTAACGCTGAAATGGACATTTACATAAGCTTCCACATTTGCATCATTGGCGATCACAATGTCTTCCAGATATTCCCCCTGTGAAAGTCCGCTGACCGGCTGTACGCTAAAGGTTGCATTATCTCCTGCTTCCAGCTCTGTGGCGGAAAGTGTACCAATTGTATATGCATTTGATGAAGGCTGTTTCAGAACGATCTTTGTATTTCCGGTGTTGGTAACTGTAACTTTCTTCGCATCAGGAAGTTCCTTATAGCCTTCCTCTTTGGTTCCAAACTCCAGACTATCTGTTACCGAAAGACCGGGATTGGGTTCCGGTTCCGGCTCCGAAACTGTAAATTCCAGCCGGACTTCAGCCAGTGTGTTTCCGGTATTCTGATCTGTCACAGAAATCGTATCGCTGTGATCTCCGACCTGAAGACCGGTCTTGGGCTGTACGGTAAAGGTTGCCGCCTTATCTCCGGGATTGAGCACTTCCGCAGAAGGCTCTCCCACCTCATAATCCTCCGGAGCAGAAAGCTGGATCCGGATAGCCTCTGTACCTGTATTCTCTACGGTTACAGGCTGTGCATCCGGCGCAGTCTCATAGCCCTGTTCCAGTGTTCCAAACTTCAGAGGACCTTCCGGTTTCACTGTTGCAGTAACTGTTTTTGGTGTTTCTGTCTTTACCATAACCGAAGCCGTCACTGTAGCAGATGCTTCCGTGCTTTCATCAGAAGCAAATACAAGCTCTTCCACGTATGGATCATCTTTTGCAGAGAGTCCAAGCTTAGGCTGTACGGTAAAGGTCTGCTCTCCTCCCTGCGCCAACTGGATATTTCCGCTACTCTCCACTTCACTGACCGGCGCAATATCAAAAAACTCCGACTCAGGCTGTACTAACGTCACAGCTTCTGTACCTTCGTTTTTGATCGTGACTGTACTTGTTGTTTCTACCTTTTCATAACCGGCAGTCAGATCATCAAAAGGCAGTTCTGTCGGATCCGCAGTTAGCTTGTATATTTTTTCCGCTGCAGGGTCCGATGTTTCCCCGGGATCTGTCTGCTCATTATTTTCATGATCTTCGGCTTTTTTATTTTCCGGTTCTTTTACTGTAAAGTCCGCTTCAAAGAAGACATCGGCACCTTCTTCTGTCTGATACGTGATCAGATCTTTGTATTCTCCAGCCTTCAGACCTTCTCGTGGTTTTACCCACACAGCAACACTTTCACCACTCTTTAATGGCGCATCGTTAATATCCGCAGCCATGAAATTCTCCGGGGCAATCTCTTTAAAATTGAGATCTCCGGTTCCGTTATTTGTGATAGTAACCATCTGTGCTTCCGGAATTTCCGTATATCCCTCTTCCACGGAACCAAAATCCAGAATTCCACTTCCATCTTCCGTGTATGCAGATGCCGAATATGTCGGTTCCTCATTTTTTTCGGAAGCGTCTGCTGCTGTACCTGCGGAATCCGGTGTCTCTGTCTGACTATCTCCAGATGTATCTGCCTCATCGGTATTCTGAGGCCCTGACTGTTCTCCGTTTACTTCTATAACAGAGTTTTCAGCAGGCTCCTGGGTATCTGCAGGTTCCTGTGCATCTGTATTTTCCTGTACATCTGTATTCTCCTGCACATCCGCAGACTCCGTTTCTTCTGCCGGCTCTATGGTTTCCTCAGGCTGAGCACTATCAGGCTCCTCTGACGTTCCAGCTTCTGTATCCGGCGTGTTCTCTGAAGACTCCGAATCTGCCGAAGCTTCACTTTCCTCCGCATCCGGATCTTCTCCTACTGCTTTGGCTTCCTCCTCTGTTTCGGAAACCTCCTGGGTCGTCACCGTAAGCTCACCACTGACTCCCGTCTCTTCTTTTCCGGTGATCTTCAGAACGATCGGAAGACCCAGATCTTTTTCATCGATTTTATAAGTCTTATCAGTTCCTACCTCTGTAAGAAGGTCTCCGTCCTTTAATGACCAGGAAAAACTCACATTATCATCTGTGATCCCCTCCGGCTTGACCTTTGAGTAATCTGCACTTAAGGTAGACCCGATCGCAAGTGTTCCTTTGACCTTCAGCTTTCCATCAAGAGTTCCCGATGGAGCTGCAGTGGCAAATACCATCGATGGAAGCAGCGTTACCATCATAAGCACAGCCATGACGACTGCCAGCACTCTGCTTTTTTTCATATCCCATCCTCCTTTACATCATTTTATTTTCCCCACATTTACCCTTTCTACGCAGGGCTTTCTTTTTGCTGATGCAAGTTTATCATATTTAATTTTCAGAGGTGTAATCCCTGCTTTCCGTCAGCCTTCTACGATCATATATTTTCCGTCCGGGAGTTTAAATACTTCGCTTTCTTCTTCCAGCTCCTTCAGGGAAATCCCCTCCACATCTGCGCCCATTCCATCCAGATATTTTTTAACATCCTTCAGGGAATCCAGCACAACTGCCATGCAATCCTCTAGAAATTCCTCTGCCTCCTCAAAATCCTCTGCTACCGGCTCATCAAAAAGCTGCCCCTGTTTTTCCAGAAATGTCTGGACATATTCTTTCTTGTACATATTAAAGTTCCTCCTTTATATCTCCGCCCGCCGCGATCAGTCTGCGAAGTACTGGTTCCACCTTCTCTGTCTCGTAGAAAGCCGCCGCCTTTACCCCTGGCTTCGCATGCTTCATGGCAAAGCTGTATTTTACAGATTTCATCATTTCAATATCATTGTATTCATCCCCGAACGCCATGCATTCATCCGGTCCGATTCCCAAAAGTTCCTGGTATTTACGGATCCCTTTTGCTTTGTTCGTGGTAAATGGAACAAAATCCACCCACGCAAATCCGGATGTCACAACAGTACATCTGTCTTTGAACCGTTCTCTCCAGTACCGGATGGATTCCTCCGTCATTCCTTCTCTCTCATAAACTGCAACCTTCATACAAGGCTCTGCGATCTCATCAAAACTCTTTATGATCTTACACTGATTTTTTACTTCTTCGATCATCAGATGGCGATAATGTTCTGTCTTGGGCATGATATAATAAAAATCTTTTGTAGAACAGGAAAATTCCGCTCCGGGCTTTTCCCATATTGCCTGAATGATCTCTCTGACCAGTTCTTTGTCAAAGCTGTCGCAGTACAGAAACTTCTCATTCTGGACAGCAAGCCCGCCATTTTCACTGATAAATGCCATCTCGTCCTTTACCGGCGCAAAAAGATTCCTCATATTGGCATACTGTCTGCCACTGGCTGCCACAAAGAGGATTCCCATTTTTTTCAGTTCCTTTACCAGCGGAAAGATCTCTTCCGGCAGCGTCTGTCTTCCACCGATAAGCAGCGTTCCATCCAGATCACTGGCAACCATCTTAATCATGCTGCTTCTCCTCATAAATAGTAAACAGATCACCAGGTACAGCTGCTACAATATCTGCACCGTTATTTTCAAGCTCTTCTCTGTCACGGAATCCCCATAGTGCACCAACGGTATACATTCCGGCAGCACTTCCTGTCTGCATATCTGTCTTTGTATCTCCGATATACATACATTCTTCCGGCTTTACGCCGAAATCTTCTGCAATCTTCAGCGGACCATCCGGCGCCGGCTTTCTGCGGATCCCTTCCTGCTGTCCCATCACCTCATCAAACAGATCGCCATAGATCGCCTTTACCACTTTCTGCGCCGCAACATGAGGCTTATTGGAGCATACAGCCATCTTAAGGCCTGCATGTTTCAGCTTCTGAAGGGTTTCCGGCATATCTTTATATGGCACAACTTTATACAGCGGATCTTCATCAAATTTCCTGCGATAAAGTTCCCTGACTTCTTCGTAGTGTACCAGCTCCGGATCTCCTGCATCGATCAGGCATCTTCTGATCAGCATATCTGCACCTTCACCGCTGTAATAACGAAAATTATCTGCCGGCTGTGGTTTCAGGGAAAACTTTTCCATGATCTCATTCGCCACATATGCCATAGATTCTAGTGTATCCGCAATTGTTCCATCCAGATCAAATATACAAGCTTTTATCATTTTGTCTTTCATCCTCTCAGGTTCATTCCCAGTTTTTTTGTCTCATAGATCAATCTTGCTACAGGCAGTCCCACCACGTTGTTATAATCACCACGGATTCCCTTCACATAGGCTCCCCAGGCGCCCTGAATCCCATAGCTTCCGGCTTTGTCCATTGGGTCTTTGCTGTTTACATATTCCTTTATTTCTTCCTCTGTCACCGGATAAAAGCTCACATCTGTGCACTCATGGAAGGTATGAGCTTTCCATCTTCCTTTTTCTCTTATCAGCAAAGTTACACCGGTATATACCTGATGTGTATTCCCCTGCAGCATAGCGAGCATCTCTATTGCAGCTGTCTCATCTGCCGGTTTACCTAAAATCTTACCTTCATAAGATACAACGGTATCTGCACCGATCACAACCACATCTCTCAGATCTCGGTTCTCCTCTTCCTCCAGCGCGTATGCCGTAAACATAGCTTTCTGACGAGAAAGTTCCTCCACCACTTTCGCAGGCTCTGCACTGGTGATCCGTTCTTCCCCGCTGGCAGGCTTCACTTCAAAGGCGACTCCTACCTGGCTTAAAAGTTCCCGCCTCCTGGGAGATGCGGAAGCAAGCACGATTTTCTTCATGTGTAATTCCTCTCTTTCCTGTGTTATCAGTATAACCGTTTCTGTAAATGGGCGCAACCGAAATCGTTGCAGGAGCATTTTGTACTTATCCATTTATTCCTGATGACGACAAAACAAAACAAGCAGTACACCCTGATACCTGTTCACGGTGTACTGCTGTCATATGTTTCGTATTCTTTTTGACAGTTTTTATGCTTTCGGTAATTTGAAAGAGCTCTTCAGAGATACAATACGGTTAAATACCGGTGCTCCCTCCCTGGAGTCATGGATATCTGCGCAGAAGAAACCGTTACGTACAAACTGATAGCTGTCATAACCTTTTGCTTTCAGAAGCTCCGGCTCTACATAGGCACTTGTTACTGTAAGAGAATTCGGATTTACATTAAGAGAACCATCTTCTTTATTGTAAACACCTTTTTCTTCATCTACGATATTCTCGTAAAGTCTTACCTCAACTTTACCTGCATTGGATGCTTCCACCCAGTGGATCGTTCCTTTTACCTTACGTCCGTCCGGTGCATTTCCGCCCTTGGTCTCCGGGTCATAGGTACAGTGGACTACACGGATCGTTCCGTCGTCATCTGCCTCATAACCTGTGCAGGTTACAAAATATGCATTCATAAGACGAACTTCATTTCCAATATAGAGACGTTTGTATTTCTTAGGAGGCTCTGCCATAAAATCATCACGTTCAATATAAAGTTCTCCACTGAACGGGATCTTTCTGGTTCCAAGTTCCTCATTCTCCATATTATTCGGAGCTTCAAGATACTCAACCTGTCCTTCCGGATAGTTATCGATCACGAGCTTGATCGGATCAAGGATCGCCATCATACGCGGACGTTTCAGCTTCAGGTCCTCACGGATGCAGTACTCGAGCATTGCATAATCTACAGAACTGTTCGCCTTTGAAACACCACAGAGTTCTACAAATTTACGGATAGACTCCGGTGTAAATCCACGGCGGCGAAGTGCGGCGATGGATACTAGTCTCGGATCATCCCATCCATCTACGATGCCGTCCTCAACAAGCTTCTTGATATAACGTTTACCTGTAACAACGTTGGTCAGGTACAGCTTTGCAAACTCGATCTGCTTCGGTGGGTGCGGATATTCCAGCTCCTTTACCACCCAGTCATAAAGCGGTCTGTGGTCCTCAAACTCCAGAGTACAGATAGAATGTGTCACACCCTCAATGGCATCCTCGATCGGATGAGCGAAGTCGTACATCGGATAGATGCACCATTTATCTCCTGTATTGTGATGTGTCATGCGGGCTACACGGTAAATGACCGGGTCACGCATGTTCATATTCGGTGATGCCATATCGATCTTGGCACGGAGAACCTTCTCGCCATCTCCGTATTTGCCCTCACGCATCTCTTCAAAAAGCTGAAGATTCTCTTCTACAGTACGGTTTCTGTACGGGCTCTCTTTACCTGGCTCTGTAAGAGTTCCTCGGTACTCACGAATCTGGTCTGCAGTCAGGTCGCAGACAAAGGCCTTGCCTTTCTTAATAAGCTTCACTGCTGCCTCATACATCTGATCAAAATAATCAGATGCAAAGAAAAGTCTGTCTTCCCAGTCTGCACCAAGCCATTTCACGTCAGCCTTGATGGACTCTACAAATTCGGATTTCTCCTTTGTAGGGTTGGTATCATCAAAACGGAGATTGAATTTTCCGTTGTATTTCTGAGCCAATCCATAATTTAAAAGAATGGATTTCGCATGTCCGATATGAAGATAGCCGTTAGGTTCCGGCGGGAAACGTGTATGCACGGTGTCATAAACGCCTTCTTCAAGATCTTTGTCTATAATATTTTCAATAAAGTTTTTGGAAACTGTTTCGTTCTCCATTGCTTTCCCTCCTAAATATCATCCTGATGTTTTATCTTATCATAAATCCGGAGTTTTTGAAACCCGCAAAACCTGTATCTAAACAAAAAATTGTCTGTTTTTAGACACAAAAAAAGCTGCTGACGGGAATCGAACCCGTGACCTCCGCCTTACCAAGGCGACGCTCTACCGACTGAGCCACAGCAGCTTGTTTCGCGACGTTTGTGCCGCTCACAGTTGTTTATATTATCAGATGATTGTCATATTGTCAATACATTATTTTTATTTTTTTAAAAATTCATATTTTCATGATTATAGCACAAAAAATCCTGTGTGCTGTCGCTCGCAGACACAGCACGCAGGATTCTCTTTTTACTCTTCTGTCTTTGTCTCTTCTGCTTCTGTCTCTTCTTCCGCTTCGGCCTCCGATTCATCATCTGCAGGTGTTTCCTCTTCTGCTTCTGTTGGTGCCTCTTCAGCATCATCTGCCTCTTTGGAAACTTCTACAGTCTCAGATGCAGTCTTGTCCCAGTCCTGGAAGACTTCTTTCTCTTCTTTTTCTTCCTTCTTCTCGTCATCCTTGAAATCATCAAGATCTTCGAAATCATCCTCAAAGTCTTCTTCGCATACAGATCGTCTGGATACAAGTGCTGCGATAGCTCCTGCTGCGGCAGCGGTAAGCGCTCCTACTGCAACAAGTCCCCAATATTTATTGATCTTTGCCATAATTTGGTCTCCTTTCTTATTCTGCTCCTTATGAATATTATTTTAATACTTTTATATTCAAAAGGAAAGAGGTATTTACTCTTCTCAAAAATAGCTTTTAATTTTCCCACGGATCCTCTGCAGTGCATTATCAATGGATTTCGGTGTTTTTCCAAGGATCCGGGCAATATCCATATATCCATTTCCATCCAGATACAACTGCAGTACCCTGTTTTCCAGAGGGCTCAGGCTCTTTTTCATTTCATTTTCGAGAGCCGCCACATTTTCCCGGTCGATCAGGATCGATTCCGGATTATCATGCTCCACACAGGAATCTCTGAAGTTTTCCTCCGCCTCTCCGTCGCTTAAAGACACATAAGTGTTCAGTGGCTGATGTTTCTGGCGGTTTGAACTTTTAATTGCAGTATATATCTGTCTGTCAATACATATATTTGCAAAAGACTGAAAAGACGACTCCCTGTCTGGCTGGTAATCACGGACTGCCTTAAACAGTCCGATCATCCCCTCCTGTATCAGATCATCTGTGTCCCCACCTATCAGAAACATGGCACGGGCTTTTTTTCTGACCAGACCTTTATACTTTTCCATCAGATAATCTGCAATTGCAGATTCCCCTGCACGAAGTCTTTCGATAAGAGCTTCATCCGTCATCTCATTATATCGGCACATTTTTTCTCCGAACAGCTATGGCTGTATTTGATGTATTTATTTTGACAGTCTCTGTCTCACGATCTCAAAAGCAAGCACCCCTGCTGCTACAGAAGCGTTGAGGGAATCGATATCCCCCTTCATCGGGATCGCGGTAGTAAAATCACATTTCTCTTTTACAAGGCGGCTTACACCATTTCCCTCATTTCCGATCACAAGGCCAATAGGTCCTGTCAGATTCTGACGGTACATCACCTCTCCGTCCATATCTGCACATACGAACCAGATGCCTTTTTCTTTCAGTTCATCAATAGTCTGTCCCAGATTAGCAACCTTGGCAACCGGTGTATAATTCAGTGCGCCTGCCGACGTCTTGGCAACCGTAGCAGTCAGTCCTACTGCTCTGTGTTTGGGAATGATCACACCATGAGCACCTGCGAGATTTGCGGTACGGATGATAGCTCCCAGATTATGAGGATCTTCAATATTATCAAGAAGAATGATAAACGGAGGCTCTCCCTTATCTTCTGCTTTTTTCAGGATATCTTCCACTGTAGAATAATCATAAGCCGCAACCTGTGCGATCACACCCTGATGTGCACCTGTCTCGCTCATGGAATCCAATCGTTCCTTTGGAACAAATTTTACAATGGTATCATGTTTTCTGGCTTCTCTTGCGATGGTGCGGACCGGTCCGTCCTGACAGCCATCCAGAATAAACAGTTTATCAACACATTTACCGGAACGAAATGCCTCAAGGACCGCATTTCTTCCTTCTATCATTTCAGTCAATTTAAATTTCCTCCTTCTCAAGTCCTGCATGGACCAGTTCCAGTATCCTTGAAAAATCCTCTTTCAGGTAAAGATATCCCATCAGCGCCTCAAACCCTGTGGCACGCCGGTAATCCGCCATGGTGGCATGTTTGGCCATAGTAGCGGAATGCGCATTCCTTCCTCTTCGATATACACTTTTTTCTTCTTCTGTCAAAAGTGGTTCGAGGATCTCCATCATACCCGACTGTGCAGATGCTTTTACAAGGCTGCTGGCTTTTTTGTGGAGACGATTTACCGGACAATTCGCTTTTTTCACAAGAATAGTACGGATCACCAGCTCATAAACACCATCCCCGATATAGGCCAGCGTCAGCGGCGAATAAGTCCGAAGGTCTGCGTCTTTCAGATCAAACAGCTCTTTCAGTTTCTTTAAGCTCTCTGCCATTTCACACCTTCTCTTGTATCTTTAAGGATGATACCTTTTTTCAGGAGCTCATCTCGGATCTCATCTGCTCTCTTGAAATCCTTTGCCTTTCTTGCAGCCTGGCGTTCCTGGATCAGATCCTCGATCTCTTTGTCAAGAATCTCTTCTTTTTTCTCGATTTTCAGTCCCAGCACATCACTGAGCTTAAAAAGTTCCTCATAAAGACCACCGGCAAACTCCCTTGAGCTGTTCTCGTCTACGTTTGTGTTGGCAAATTTTACAAGCTCAAAAATTGCCGCAAGTGCATCTGCAGTATTAAAATCATCATCCATGGCAGCTTCAAATTTGGTAACAAAACCTTCTGCCTCTTTGAGAAGCGCAAGCTCTTCCTCTGTAATATTCTCTGCCGCCCCATTGTCTTTACGGTCGCTGAGCTTGCCTGCCGCCTCAAGGATACGCTCCAGAGAGTTCTTTGCTGCCTCCATCAGATCTGCGCTGAAGTTCAGCGGACTTCTGTAATGTGCGTTCAGCATAAAGAAACGGAGAACCTGAAGATCATACTGTTCACCGATCTGACGAACGGTACGGAAATTTCCGAGAGATTTGGACATCTTGCGGTTGTCGATGTTCAGGAAACCATTATGCATCCAGTATCTTGCAAAAATCTTACCATTGCAGCACTCACTCTGTGCGATCTCATTCTCATGATGCGGGAAGATCAGATCCTCACCGCCTGCATGGATATCAATCTCTTCTCCGAGATATTTCTTGGACATAACAGAACACTCAATATGCCAGCCAGGACGTCCGTCGCACCACGGTGACGGCCAGGACGGCTCGCCCTCTTTCTTTGGTTTCCAAAGCACGAAGTCTAACGGATCTTCCTTCTGATCCTCACCGGATACCTTAAGAGAACGGAATCCTGACTGGAGATCATCCAGATTCTTATGAGAAAGCTTGCCATACTCTTTGAATTTCTTTACACGGAAATAAACGGTCCCGTCAGCTGCCGGATATGCATATCCTTTATCAATAAGAGTCTGGATCATGTCGATCATGCCCTGGATCTCCTGTGTAGCCTGGGGTGCAGTTGTAGCAGGTTTTACATTCATATCTGCCATATCCTTCTTGCACTCTTTGATATAACGGGTAGAGATTTCCTCTGCGGAAACGCCCTCTTCAATTGCCTTCTTGATGATCTTGTCATCTACATCGGTAAAGTTGGATACATAATTTACTTCATATCCTTTATATTCCATATACCTGCGCACTGTATCAAAAATGATCATAGGGCGGGCATTTCCGATATGGATCAGATTGTATACCGTAGGTCCGCAGACATACATTTTTACTTTTCCTTCTTCCAGAGGTACAAATTCCTCTTTTCTGCGTGTCAGTGTGTTAAAAATCTTCATGTTACTCTTCCTCCAATTTCCCGATTCTGTACAGGGAGCAGATCGCCTGTGAGGAGATTCCCTCTCCCTGTCCTGTAAATCCAAGGCCTTCCTCTGTGGTCGCCTTGATATTCAGCTGTGATATTTTAATCCCAAGTGCTTCTGCGATATTTTCTCTCATCGTCGGAATATGTGGTGCCATCTTCGGTTTCTGAGCGATGATGGTGGCATCGATATTTCCGATCGCATAGTCATTCTCCTTCAGTAATCCGGCAACATGCACCAGAAGTTTCACACTGGAGATTCCCTTATATGCAGGGTCTGTATCCGGAAAATGCTTTCCGATATCTCCAAGAGCCGCAGCTCCCAGAAGTGCATCCATGATCGCATGGATCAGAACATCTGCATCCGAATGGCCCAAAAGACCTTTTTCCCAAGGAATATCAACACCACCAAGGATCAGTTTCCTGCCCTCTGTCAGTTTATGTACATCATATCCCATTCCTACTCTCATCAAACCGTTCATCACTGCCTTTCCTAAAATTTATGTCAAGTCAAAAGAACCTTTTATGAGCTGTTCCTGCTCAGTATGTGAGCATCTTCCGAAGTCTCAGAAGGCTCAACCTTCTTCTTGTATACGGTGCAAGTCTGAGACTCTCCTCGATCGCTTTTCCCGGCAGTCCGATATCCCGGACTCTGCTCACGCAGCCGACGATACTCATCATCTCCTGCATATCTGTAACTGCAGGAAGAAGATCTATGATCTTAAGGATTTCCGGAAGTGCACCGGAAAGTGTTTCTGTGCTTACATCGTCCAGAAGTTCCGGAGTGTTTTCTTTTTCAAGTGCTCCAAGAATCCCTTTTCTGCCGAAGGTCTCCTGCAGGAGTTCTCTGTCTCCGTCTGTAAAGGCATGCACTCTGCAGGCTCCTCTTCGGATAGCATCTGCAAGCTTTTTATATTCCAGAAGGACCAACATGGTTGCTGCAGAAACCTTCTCCCCGTGAAGAGCATCCAGGTGGCCATTGACCACTTCCATATCCCAGAGGTGGACCATATGGTGCTCCGCCCCGGATGCCGGTCTGGAGTTTCCTGTCATCTGCATGGCCAGTCCGGAAAGGATCAGCGCATACATCAGCTTCTCACATGCATCTTTCTCTCCTGCTGCAATTTCTTTCAGATTATCCTTAACAGTCCGGATCGCTTTTGTTTCCAGGTCTGCCACCGCTGTACAATAGTATTCATCCATAAGAATACTTGCTATCTTCCAGTCTGCCAGCGCAATGTATTTTCCCAGAATATCCGACACCCCGGCTGCTGTAAGCCTTGCAGGCGCCTTAGCAAAAATATCCGTATCCGCAAAAACAAAAAGTGGCGCAGATGCCTGAAATACTTTTTTTACACCATTCCAGGTCATGTCTGCTACTGTGGAAGTAAATCCGTCTGAACTGGCTGCGGTGGGCACAGAGACAAAAGGGATCCGGTACTGATGGGCGACAAAACGGCTGAGATCATGGATCGTCCCCGCTCCAACTGCAAGAACAAGATCGATGTCCTCTTCCATATAATTCTCCACGATCTCCACGGCACGCTCATCTGCCTCAAGACCTTCAGCATCTAGGATCAGTACCTGACACCGGTCGTAGATATCCTCCATCAGTTCCTCTGTAGCTTTGTAACTGTTCGTGTCACAGATCAGAAGCGGGGAAATACATTCTTTCAGATCACCGTCTGACATTTCCTTTTCCAGTTTCCCGATAGCTCCTGATTCAATTACAATTTCTCTAACGTCTATGTGGTGCTCCCTCCCGCAGCTGCAAGGTCGGGCAAAATCGTCCGCATCGACTCGCATGTACTTATGTCCTCCTGACTTCTTTTAATGATTCACAGCGTATTTCTCTGTCCGCTGAATGATACAATATTACAGTTTGGTATTATACAGGATTTTTTTTTATTACGCAATGATAGAGTTCAACTTGTTTCATCATATAGCAAAAATCCTTTATTTTCAAGGATTTCCGGTGTTTCTACGCCAAACAATGTTTCGCCTGGTTGCGTCTATTTTCTTTTGTTTGTCACAAAAATTGTCATAATAAAAAGCCACTCACAATAAAGGGAAGTGGCTCTGATTATTACATTACATTTTCAAGCTTTTTCAATTCATTCTGTACTCTTGCTCTTCTGCATCCTTCCCCTCCGCTTATTTCCATTCAGCGTCTGCTTCACTTAAAGTCTTTAATTGCCCAAAAAACTCTTTTGCAGCATCCAGACCTACAACCCCACTGTCTGTCAAACAGATATTCGCAATCCGCTTCGCTACTTGCTCATAACCGAATAACATCATAAAAAAAACACCGTCTCACAGACAGTGCACCTCATTTCATGCAACTGGCTGCCATTTTACAGGCCCTGTAGCTTTGCGTCCCAGACTTTCATCTGGTTTGCCGATCATCCTTATTAAGCTTTTATACGTATCCTAAAAAACTGGTTTTATTATACTACAGCGTTCTACTTTACACAAGAAAAAACATTACCGTTTTAACGCCTGAAAACACAAAAAAGAGATTGCTCCAAAACAGAGAAAAATACTTTATCACCACGAAAAAAAATCCCCGCTGTCTGACTGAAATCAGACAACAGGGATTTTTTATCAGATCATCCGATCGCTGCGATCACTTCTACCTCGCAGAGAACGTTCTTTGGCAGTGTCTTGACTGCAACACAGGAACGTGCAGGTTTATTTACGAAATATTTGGCATATACTTCATTAAATGCCGCAAAATCGTTCATATCTGCAAGGAAGCATACTGTCTTGATCGCATTCTCATAGCTGGAACCGGCAGCTTCCAGAACTGCTCCGAGATTCTTCATAACACGGTCAGCCTGCTCCTCGATGGTTGTGCCAACTACCTCTCCAGTTGCCGGATCCACCGGGATCTGACCGGATGTGTAAAGTGTATCTCCATGGATGATAGCCTGGGAGTATGGTCCGATTGCTGCAGGTGCTTTGTCTGTATGTACTGTCTTCATAATAGAATTCCCCTTTCATGAACATTTCGGATACTTCTCTGGCGGAAATATCCATCAGGATCTTACTCAGCTGTTTTTTATTCTAACTCACAGATCACCCCTGGTCAAGGTCCATATTCAGATAATTATAAACAATACCGGAAATATCCCGGATATGCGAAACTGCGTCCCCAGGTTTACAGTCTTCTGACATCACACAGAGGATATATGTAATCTTTTCTCCATATATAATGGCGATATCATGCTGGTCCGTATCCGTTTCTCCAGTCTTATTTGCAATTTCCACGGACACAGATATCCCGCTGGGGATCTTAGTAGTAACCTGCTGGTTCAGAAGCAGGTTCAGCATAGCCTCCGAAGCTTCTTTCGATACACATTCTCCTTTATAGATCCGGGAAAGAAGCTCTGTGCAGTCTTTTACAGAAGTGGTGTTCCTGCCACCGAGGCCGACATCCTTTGAAGAGGACGGGCTTAAGATGTGCTGTACGGAAGTATCTGCAAATTTCTGTTCCGCAAGAAATCCATTTACAGCCTGTGCTCCGTCCTTAAAAACACCCGATGCTGTCTGCAGACGTACCAGCTCATTAAAGGATTCATTGTCACTGACTGTGATCATATTCCAGAGAAGGTCATTGACCTTTGTGGATACGGACGGATCTGTAACATCTTTTTTCATTTTTGCCGCTTCGTTCTGAAGGACTGCATCCATGTTGGCATAGGTCTGGGCCATGACAAACACTTTGATCAGACTGGCTGAGTACAGTGACTGACTGTTCTGTTCAAACTCCTGATCACTGGTTAGATCCTTTACATAAACGCTCCATGTACCCTCATAGGTTCCAAGAAGATCCGCAAGCCGTTTCTCAAGGCCATCCATTCCCAGATCTTTCGTCTCGACTTTTCCGGATTTATCCACGGAAAATCCCTCCGGAGTCTCTCCCTCTTCCTGGAGCAGAACGCCGTTTTCTCCGCCAAAATAATAATATCCGTCAAACATCTGTCCTGCAGCATTCATTTCCAGATAATGGATACCTGGATCTGTAACCATTTTTCCATATTCATCAAAATAATACAGCCCGTTGTATGTTGTTTTGTCCACCACCAGCTCATCCATATAACGTACCTGTGGAGAGGCGCTGAGTTTTCCCAGATTGTTTACCATATAACAGCCGTCAAAAGAAACTTCCTCACCGCTGCCGTCTTTTGCCGGAGCCTTCAGATCGGTGATCTGGACCATATGCGAGTTTCCCGCTGTAAATTTACCGCTTTCGTCGTGATAATAATATCCATCAAAAACCGTTCCGTCGATCTCAAAATGATCAAAATAATACACTGCCGGAGTATTTTCTTTGGTTCCATCTTCATTCAGGCAGTAAAAGCCATTGCTTTTCAGAATATATTTCCCGTTTTCACCGGGAATTGGAAGTATCTGGGACTCCTCCGTAACAGAACCAAGGCTTCCCTGTGCCGTCTGCTGCACTGTTGTCGCAAAAACCGGCTGTGCGAGCATCACTGTGCTCAGACAAAATGCCAATGCTTTATATATTTTTTTTCGTCTCATATACTTCTTTCACTTTTCTTATGATCCTATTTTACAGTTTCTTGTCCTGATCCGGCATCCACACATTCCTCCAGTGATTTTCCAGATAAAGACTCTATAAGTATATCGGATTTCTCCGTTCTGTCAAGTAAACCTCTTCCAGAACGTCTCCACTGCACCTTCTACCGTATCCAGCCTGCAGCCTGTACGGTCCTGCCATTCCCTGGGAAAGATTTCCTGGTAATCCCGATCCCAGAAGCGGTCATCCAGAAGCAATATCACGCCTTTATCCTCTTTTGTGCGGATCACGCGCCCGGCGGCCTGAAGCACCTTGTTCATACCCGGATAGCGATATGCATAATCAAAACCACAGTGATTCTTTTTATCGTAATACTCTTTCAAAATTTCACGCTGACTGCCGATCTGGGGAAGTCCGGTTCCTACGATCACTGCCCCGATCAGACTTTCCCCTGTCAGATCAACACCCTCAGAAAAAATCCCTCCAAGGACACAGAACCCTACCAGGGTACCTTCCCGTTCCTGAAATTCCTCCAAAAATCCTTCCCGTTCCTGTTCTGTCATATCCGGCGTCTGACACACGCAGCGCACCCAGTCTACGGAAAATTCTTCCTCATAAACCTGCAGTACGTCTTCCATAAGACGATACGACGGAAAAAACACCATATAATTTCCCTGCCTCTGCCAGACACATCTGGCAATATATCCGGCGATCTTCCGGTATTCTGCACGATTTCTCCGGGTATACCGGCTGCTTACGTCGCTGCCGATAAGAATCCTGCGGTTTTCTTTTGGGAAAGGAGACTGCACATAAATCCCATAGGCATCACGGTCTGTTGTCAAAAGCTCCCTGTAATAGAGCATGGGAAACATTGTAGCTGAAAAGAAAATAGCACTTTTCCCTTTTTTCAGGTATTCTCCCAGATTTTCTGCCGGGTTCACACAGAACAGCCTCAGACGAAATCCTTCTTCTGCGCTGTTTTCGGTATATACTACATAATTTTCATCTACCAGCTCTGAAACATTTAAAAAATCACGCACTATAAAATAAAATTCCAGTATTTCCCTGCGTAGTTCTTCTTCCAGTTCTTTTTCCTCCAGTATTTCTTCCAGTTCACCTGATATCGTAAGAAATGTGATCGGCAGTACTCCGGGATTGGGAAGCACCTGATACCCTTTTCCTGTTTCCGCAAGATTCTCTTCCAGTTCCATCATCTGGCGATTTGCTTTATCCAGTGTTCTGGCCAGTTTTGAAAATCTCTTTCTTATCTTCTTTCGAAGTGCTACCAGACTCTGACGGGAAATACCGGCACTGTACATCTCTCTGCCACGTTCTACCAGATTATGTGCCTCATCGATCAGAAAAATATAATCCCCGGAAATATTTTCCCCGAAAAAACGTTTCAGATGAACATTGGGATCAAACACGTAATTATAATCACAGATGATCCCGTCTACCCAGATTGAAAGATCCAGACACATTTCAAAAGGGCACACCTGCCATTTTTCTGCATGAGCACGGATCACTTCTCTGGAATATACCTCTTCAGTGGTCCAGAGCTCATAAACCGCATCATTTACACGGTCAAAATGCCCCTTTGCATAAGGACATTTCTCCGGTGTACATTCCGGAGTATCCTGAAAACACAGCTTTTCCTTTGCCGTGATCGCCGTTACCTTGAATTTCAGACCTTTTTCCCGCAGGATGTGAAATGCCTCCTGCGCCACAGTTCCTGTGATGGTTTTTGCGGTAAGATAAAAAAGTGTTTCACCTTTTCCCTCACCGATGGCGCGCACGGACGGAAAAATGGCAGACATGGTTTTTCCCACACCGGTAGGCGCCTGAACAAATAAGGTCTTCCCGCTGGAAACCGTATGGTACACACCACTAACGATATCTCGCTGCCCTTCTCTGTATGGAAACGGAAACTGCAGATCCTTCATGGATGCATTTCTCTCTTTTTTCCAGTTAAGAGAATATGCGATCCATTTGTGATAGGCATCCAGAAGCTTCTGATACCAGCCTTTAAGCTCCTCTATGGAAAAATCCTCACGAAATCTCCTGGTTTCCTCCGTCTCAAGATGAGCGTAGGTCATCTGAATGTGGATTTCAGAAATCCCTTCTTTTTCTCCCCAGATCAGTCCGTAACACATGGCCTGGGCACGGTGAACAGGTATTGGCATGTCCATTGCCTGGACATTTCCGTAAGTCCCCTTGATCTCATCAATATAAACGGCTCCGTCCTCTGTAAAGATCCCATCTGCACGGCCCTCGACCTGAATGACCACATCGTCGTATTCACTTTCTTTTTTCAGAGAAACCTCTGCCTGATAATCGCCCTTCATACTCCGCTGTATCTTGCGGTGAAGCCTTCCGCCTTTTAACATGGCTTCCTTATCTCCGGATGTCCCACTGCTGTTATCCAGATCTCCGCTCCTCAGTATAAATTCCACAAGATTTCTGACAGAAATCCGCACTCTTGGTTTTTCCATATTTTCACTCCCGGCAGCTGCCGGAATTCCAGTCCGACAGCTATTCTTTTTCCATGCTATACCAGGATTATACCATAAAATATGATCCGAAAGCTTCCCATAATAAAAAGGACGCATGTTCTGCTTTTTTTCTCATGAACTGCGCCCTTTTATCACCGTTTTTCTTTATTCATATTTCTCAACCTGCTGCATACTTGGAAAGAACACGATTAAAATCCTCATCTTCTCCGTAACACTTTACTGTCAGAGTCTTTGTCAGATCCAGACTCAAAAGTCCGAGGATCGACTTTGCATCAATGATAATACGGTTATAAAATACATCAATATCAAAATTACATCTGCTGGCTGCACTGACAAACTCCTGTGCACTTTTTTCATCCAGTTTGATCTGTTTCTCCATAGCTGACCGCCTGCCTTTCTGATTTTTTCATATTTCAGTTTTACACAAAAGTTAAGTTTTTGTCAATACTGTTTATTTCATATCAAACTTTTTTCGACACAATGTACAATATCTTTGTCTTTCCTTTGGAAATCCTGTTGAATTTGATTGTATTATTTTTAGATAAATCTTGGATTTTTCCATAAAAATCCGCCGCAGGACGGTATGTTACACGTACTGCGGCGGTTTTAAATAAATCGGATATTCGGAATCCGTTTCCGGATTTATATAAATCGGATATTCGGAATCCGCTTCGCTACTTCCTCATAAACAAAATCCGTTTCCGGATTTATATCAATCGGATATTCGGAATCCGCTTCGCTACTTCCTCATAAACAAAATCCGTTTCCGGATTTTGTTTATATCCGTGTCAGAACAAAAATATCGTAGATTGCTCTGACTGCTTTTTCGAAATCACGATTCTCTACACCGATGATGATATTCAGTTCACTGGAACCCTGGTCGATCATTTTTACGTTTACATTTGCATGGGCAAGAGCAGAGAAGATCCTTCCTGCAGTGCCTCTCTGGGATTTCATTCCACGACCAACAACTGCGATCAGTGCAAGGTCAGATTCCATCTCCACAAAATCAGGCTGCACCAGACGGTGGATACCTGCGATAACCTGCTGCTCTTTCTCCTCAAATTCGTCCTGATGAACATATACAGTCATGGTATCGATTCCGGATGGTACATGCTCAAAGCTGATTCCCTGATCTTCAAATACCTGAAGTACCTTGCGTCCGAACCCGATCTCACTGTTCATCATGGATTTCTCGATATTAATAGAGCAGAAGCCTTTCTTTCCGGCGATACCGGTAATAGTGAATTTCGGCTTCTTACAGGTGCTCTCTACGATCAGAGTACCTTTATCCTCCGGGCTGTTTGTGTTACGGATATTGATCGGAATTCCCTCTTTACGAACCGGGAAAATGGCATCCTCATGAAGAACAGTAGCTCCCATGTAGGAAAGCTCACGAAGCTCTCTGTATGTGATCGCCTCGATAGGCTCCGGATTGTGAACGATACGCGGATCTGTTACAAGAAAACCGGAAACGTCCGTCCAGTTCTCATAAATATCTGCATGGATAGCCTTTGCAACCAGGGAACCTGTCACATCAGAACCACCTCTGGAAAATGTCTTTACCGTGCCATCTGCACATGCGCCGTAAAATCCCGGAATAACCGCATGCTGGGATTTGCTGAGTTTTTTGGAAAGGAGTTTATTGGTCTCCTCCGCTTCCAGATTACCAGCTTTATCAAAACGGATCACAGAAGCTGCATCCACAAAATCATATCCAAGATATGCAGCCATGATCTTACCATTGAGGAACTCTCCTCTGGATGCCGCATACTGGATTCCTGCTTGTGCACGGAAATCCTCATCGATCTTCTTGAACTCCTCCTCAAGAGAAAGGCTCAGTCCGAGTCCCTTGATGATCTCATAATATCGCGCCTTGATCGCATTGATCTTCTCAGTGATATCCTCCCCTTTGGATGCTGCGTCATAACATCCATAAAGCATATCCGTCACTTTGATATCCTCGTCAAATCTCTTTCCCGGAGCTGACGGAACTACATAACGGCGGCTCTCATCACTGCGGATGATATCGCCCACTTTCTGGAACTGCTCCGCATTTGCAAGAGAACTTCCACCGAATTTTACAACTTTTTTCATGATAACACCTCTCACCTGTAATTTCGACTTCCAGCGCCGCCTTTTCACCATTCACTGCAACGCTTTACCACAGAAACCTACGGCTATTTTATTGAATAATTTGTAATTTTGCAAGCCTTTCCGTAACATTTCTGCAAAAAAAGTCAAATTATACAAGAGAAAAGTATCTCCTGACCTGTTTCTTATGCACAGTACTGCTTCAGAATGTTCTCGAGAGCTGCAGCGCTGCTTGTGTGACAGCGGCATACCGGAATGGATTTTTTCTTTGCTTCTTCTACTGCGCAGTTTACCATTTTGTGGGAAACGGTACTGGTGAACAGGATCATCAGATCCGGCACCCCGATCTTTTTCTTCATGGCTCCTTTTTCCTTGGCAAAAACTTTCGCCTTGCATCCGAAGCCTTTGCAGATATCCTCATACTGACATACCATTCTTTCATTACCGCCTACAATTACAACGCTCATAATTCACTCTCCTTTGATCTCTGAACTTTTATATGACTGTTTCAAGGTTATTTTAAACTAACTTTACTTTTAAAATATTGAGTTAGCACTTGCTAACTCATTTATTATAATACCATCTTACAAAAAGTTTGTCAAAGGTAATTTTAAATTCTGTCTGATTTTTTATATCCTGTGATCTCGCATACTGTAAGTATGCCGTTTTTTACCTGAAAATGAACATCCATTCCTGCAAAAGGCATTCCGTATATCCTCTCCGGATCTTTCTGGTAGGCAGGCCTCGGATCCTCTCTGAGCACGCCTTCCAACGCAGTAAGCTTATCCTCCGGAATCCTTGCCTTCCATTCTTCCGGGATCTCTACCTGCAGAAAATGCTGCTCCACCTTCGTCGCAAAGCCGCCCAGTGCTTCCGGATGGCAGTCTGCCACAGGCAGATATGGCTTGATATCATAGATGGGGGTTCCGTCCATCAGGTCCGCACCGGATACGATCAGTACAGGAGCTTCTTTGCTTTCCAGATCGATTTTTTCAAGCTTCACACAGGATAAGCCTACAGGATTGGGACGGAAGGGCGATCTGGTGGCAAATACGCCCATCCTTTCATTTCCGCCCAGGCGTGGCGGACGTACTGTAGGGGACCAGTTCTCACGGATCGACTGTGAAAACTCCCACAGCAGCCAGATATGCGAAAAATCTTCCAGTCCTTTTACCGCTTCCCGTACCCGGTATTCCGGTTCAAAAACAATACAGGCTGTCAGTTCTTCCACTCGACCGCTCTGACGCGGGATTCCGAATTTTGTCGGAAAATCACTTCTGATCCTTGCGATTATCTTCATATCCCTATTCTCCCTTTCACTTGCCAGATATACACCTCATGCGCCTGTTACATAATTCTGCTTTCAATGACTGTCATGTCATTTCCGTCAGATTCTCTTGTAGGCAACACAGTTTTTTTGCCGCTTGGCCTGATAGAGAAGCCTGTCCGCTTCCATCACTCCATCTCTGACCTTACAGCTTCCATATACACCTCCCACGCTCATGGAAAGCCAGATTTCTTTGTATTCCGGCACATCTGCCATTGCGATCTCTTCCCGGATATCTTCCAGCTTCTGCTGAAATACCTTTTCCGGGATTTCTTCAAACATCAGAAGAAATTCGTCTCCTCCATAACGCAGTACCACGTCATCTGCCCGCACATGCTCAAAGATCGTTCTGACAATGGTACAAAGCGCCGCATCTCCAGCTACATGGCCATAGCTGTCATTGATCTGTTTAAAATTGTCCACGTCGATCATAGCTATAGCCCCCATCTTATCCAGGGATTTCAGCTGTTCCTCAAAATATCTCCGGTTTCTGGCACCAGTCAGCGGATCTTCATATAATTCCCGGTTGAATCTGCTGATCTTATCGATCAGAAATCCGCTTCCATAAGCTCCCAGAAAGATCTTATCCGTCATTTTAAAGACCATTTCCATGACAAGAGGTGTCCCGTCTATAACCACATATTTGGCGATTACCTGATAAATGTCATCATTGACGAACTCAAATTTCGTCATTTTGTTTTTACGGGCAAAAACTTTGGCAGAAATACAGTTCTCACATCTTCTGCCTTTATTCCACACTGCAAAGCATTTATGTTCTGCTTCATAAGAGCAATCGTCTAAGCCAATATTTACCGGAGCTGTACGGCTAACATCCACCAGTCTTACAATGTCAAAAACCGTCTTCAGCATTTCTATTTCCATATTTACTTCCCGGGCAGTCATAAATACACCCTTATCTTTATCCATAGTATTATCCTGCGTTTCTGAAATATTATATACATTCATGATAACATATTGCACATCAATTCACAATTGTATTTCATCGTCGTTTATGCTATTGTATAGTGTATAAGAAGTAATATTTTTATCAGGAGGTTTCATATGGCACAGAGACGTACAAAGATAGAAGTACTCAATGAGAAAATTTCCAAAGTAGATTCCAAGATTGCTGCCTGCACCGAAAAGATAGCAGCGCTGGAGGATGAAAAAACTGCACTGGCAGCTCAGCTGGATGAGATCCGCAAAGCTGAAAAAAAGGCAAAGGAAGCTGCTGAACTGAAACGTCTGCTCAAGCTGATGCAAAAAAAAGACATTTCCGTAGAAGATCTAGAAGCCATGATCTCCAGGGAAGCCTGAAACAGATCCTCAGCAAACAAAAAACCGGTTTACGAAGAATTTTTTCTTCCAAACCGGTTTTTTTTGCGATCTTTCTATGATACGATCTGTATATTTCTGCAATCTTTATATTCTTTGGAACAGCTTTCCGTCAGGATCACTGCTCCGTCAAATGAAAAGAACGTCACCGCACTGATCTGTCCGAATTTGGAGCTGTCAGACACTACGTACTTTTCCAGACACTGCTCCATGGCGGTTCGCTTTACCAGTGCTTCATTGGATTCCGGCGTGGTAAAGCCTTCTCTCTGAGTCATCCCGTTGGTCCCGAAAAAGCCCTTTGTAAAATGATAATTCTTCAGCATCTGCATGGCCTGACTTCCGATCACAGCTTCCGTAGATCCCTTCAGTTCTCCGCCGATCAGCAGCACACGGACTCCCATCTGAGCCAGAGCCCTGGCATGGGAAACACCATTGGTGACAAAAGTCGCCCCGGAGCCTTCCAGATGCTCCAGCATATATCCGGTAGTCGTTCCCGCATCCAGATACACAAAATCTTCCGGACGGATCAGAGCTGCCGCATAGGCTGCGATCTTCTTTTTTTCTTCAATATTCAGCTCAACTTTCTGGGCTACGGTAGGCTCATAGGCATTGACAGTATGTTCCAGTGCCACCGCACCGCCAAAAACCCTGGTCAGCTTCCCCGCCTTGTAAAGCGCCGTGATGTCTCTGCGGACCGTAGATTCCGATGCATCCAGGATATCTTTCAGTTCTGTTACCGTAACACTGTTTTTTTCTCTGAGAAGGTCGAGTATGATCTCGTATCTCTGCTCCGTCAGCATTCCTTTTCCTCCTTCAAAAAAGACATCCCGATCGACCGGACCGGGATGCCTTCTGTTCACTCATTCTGAGATTACAGGTTCTCCTGCATGAATTTGCTTACTGCCTCGTATGCTGCATCCTCATCTGCACCATCGAATGTAAAGGTAACCTCATGTCCCTTCTTTACGCCAAGTCCCATAAGTGCAAGAAGCTTTCTGCACTCTACAGTCTTGCCGTCCTTCTCGATAGTGATCTTGGACTCGAAACCTTTTACAAGCTTCACAAGCTCTCCGGCCGGACGTGCATGGATTCCTTCGTTATCTGTTACCACATACTTGAATTCTTTCATTTCTTTATCCTCCAGTTTTTTATTTTAATTTAAAAAAATTTAAGCAACTTTTTTCTTCAGTACCCCGAGAAGTACAGCTGAGATCAGAGTTCCCACAACCAGTGCGACCAGATACATCATTGCATTACCTACAACCGGGAATACGAAGATTCCGCCATGTGGTGCCATCAGTGTACAGTTGAAGAACATGGAGATCGCTCCAGCTGCTGCGGAACCGACGATACAGGACGGAAGTACATGGACCGGGTCAGATGCCGCAAAAGGAATCGCACCTTCTGTGATAAATGCAAGTCCCATAATAAAGTTGGTCGGTCCTGCCTCACGCTCTTCTTTTGTAAATTTGTCTTTAAACAGCAGGGATGCGAGTGCGATGGCACACGGAGGAGTCATACCTCCCACCATAACTGCTGCCATAATGTCATAGTTGCCTGCCGCAATAGCTGCTGTACCAAATACATATGCTGCTTTGTTGAACGGGCCGCCCATATCAATGGCCATCATACCACCAAGAACCAACCCTAAAATTACTTTACTTGAATTTCCCATGCCTGTCAAGGCATTATTTAATCCTGTATTAATACCGCCCATGATCGGCTCTACAACGAAGGTCATACAGAGTCCCATAAGAAGGACACCAACAACCGGATAGATCAGTACAGGCGCTATTTTTTCCAGTGCTTCCGGAAGCTTATCACAAACCTTACGAAGTCCAAGGATCAGATATCCTGCAAGGAAGCCTGCAAGAAGTGCTCCGAGGAAACCGGATTTTCCGTTTGCCGCGATCATACCGCCCACAAGTCCAACTGCAAGTGCCGGTCTGTCACCGATGGCCATTGCAATAAATCCGGCCAGGATCGGAAGCATGAAACCAAATGCGGTTCCACCAATGTTTTTCAGAACAGCCGCTACCGGTGTGATGGTACCAAAGTTTGCTCTCTGGTCTGCAGGAAGGGAACTCAAATCTACACTTAAACCATCGATCAAGAATGCTAGAGCGATCAGGATACCACCGCCTACAACCAGTGGAAGCATATGAGATACCCCGTTCATCAGCTGCATATAGATCTTGTGGCCTGCTCCGCCGCCTGCTTTTGCATTTGAGGAAGAGCTCTGACTGCCTGCTGCTGCATGATATACCGGAACATCTCCGGAAATCGCACGTTCAACAAGCTGGTCCGCTTTGCTGATTCCATCTGAAACCTGACATTCGATGACTTTCTTTCCATCGAAACGATCCATGGGAACCTTGGCATCTGCAGCTACAATGATGCAGTCTGCCTCCCGGATCTCCTGATCCGTAAGTACATTTTTTGCTCCACCGGAGCCTCGTGTCTCTATTTTAATGAAACAGTCTTTCGCCTTTGCTGCTTTTTCCAGTCCCTCTGCTGCCATGTAGGTGTGGGCAATACCTGTGGGGCAAGAAGTAACTGCCAGCAGTTTAGCTCTGGCTCCTTCGGAACTTCCTGTATCTGCCAGTCTTTCATCAATATCTTTTTTCTCCTCATCGGCCTTGTCGATGATCTCCATAAATTCATCTACAGAACCTGCGTTGCGTAAGGATTCTGTAAAATTATCATCCATCAGCATTACGGAAAGCTTGCTGAGTACATCCAGATGAATGTTATCTTCTGTATTCGGTGCTGCGATCAGGAAAAGAAGGGTAACCGGCTCATCATCCAGTGCCTCAAATTCCACGCCGTTTTTTACTACCATGGCAGCAAGTCCCGGTTTCTTTACCGCATCACATTTTCCATGAGGAATAGCGATTCCCTCACCGATTCCTGTCGTACTTTCTTCCTCTCTTAAATACACCTGTTTCCGATAAGCTTCCCTGTCACTGATCTTTTCACTTTTTACCATAAGATCTACGGCCATGTCCAGAGCTTCAGATTTCGTCTTCGGTGCAGCATCCAGTGATATGCTTCGTTTGTCAAGCAGATCTGTGATTCTCATCTTCCCTTCTCCTTTCTTCTTTACCCCTCTGTTACCTGTTCATATACTGCCTGAACCTCTTCCCTTGTGGCAAGATTTTCAGAAAATGCACTTGCGCTTCCTGCGGAAATTCCCATATGGAATGCATATTCGTGATCCTGTTTTTCCATCCAGCCTGCCATAAAGCCTGCTACCATGGAATCTCCGGCTCCTACGCCGTTTACCAGTGTTCCTTTCGGCGCCGGTTTCTCAAACACCTGACCGTTTTCTGCTACCAGGACAGCTCCCTCACCGGCCATTGAGATCAGCACGTTTCTGGCTCCTTTTTCCTGGAGCTTCTTTCCGTAAGGGATTACATCCTGACGGTTCTTAAGCTCTACGCCGAAGATTTCTCCAAGCTCATGGTTATTGGGCTTCACCAGGAACGGATGATACTTCAGGACATTTACAAGAAGATCTCTCGTTGCATCCACAACGATCATCACGCCTTTTCCGTCCAGTCTCGCCATGATCTTCTCATACATATCATCCGGCATAGATGAAGGAATACTTCCTGCCAGAAAAAGCACATCTCCCTCTTTCAGTGTGTCAAGCTTCTTCATCAGCTCCTGAACCTTTTCAGCGCTGATCTCCGGTCCCATTCCGTTGATCTCAGTCCCATCAATAGATTTCAGCTTCAGGTTGATCCTTGAAACGCCTTCCGGGATCCTGATAAAATCAGATCTCACTCCCATCTCCTCAAGCTTTCTTACAATCTCATCTCCGACGAATCCTGCCATGAAACCAAGTGCTGTATTCTCGATTCCAAGATTCATCAGCACGGTGGAAACGTTGATTCCCTTTCCGCCCGGAAGCATCAGCTCAGAGCTTGTTCGGTTGGTAAGTCCGAGTTTAAAATCCTCCACGGAAACGATATAGTCCAGAGACGGATTAAAAGTAACTGTGCAGATCATTTTTTCTCCTCCCATATCTTTTATCCTGCGGTTTTTGACCGCTTTTTGTTGTTTTTCATTTGTTGAACTCAGTATACTTCCAAATTCATTCAAAGTCAATCAAATTACTTCACAAAATTCATGAACGTTTTTGGTTGAGTTTGCACAAAAAACGTGCATCAACCTTAGCTTTCCCTGGTTAATGCACGCTTATCTCTGACTGTATTGGTCACTTTCATTCAAATTCCGTTATAAATCTATGTACCATTACAAATTCCTGTTTATATTACCTCCATCCTCAGGTATATTTCCCGGAAAACCGGATCTTCACATTCCATCACCTTTCCTGAATGTGATAGTTTCGCAATAACATTTATCTGATTTGTTTCTTATTCGCAGTATCTCTGACCATCTTCCGATATCTTCTCATCAGCTCCCTTGTCACTTTGTCTTCCTCAAACTGGATTCCTCCGATCTGACGCACCGGCATGATTCCCATCAGGGAATTTGTGACAAAGCATTCCTGATACCATTTAAGATCCTGAACATAGATATAGGTTTCTTCCACCGCTTCCGTGTCACAGAGATATTCACGGAGGATTCCCGGAAGAAGTCCGCAGCTGACTTTTGGTGTATAGATCACGCCTTTTCGCACAAAGAATACATTACTTACTGTCCCTTCCGATATCTGTTTCTTTGTATTCAGAAACAACCGTTCATCCATTCCTGCTGCTGTAGCATTTCGTTTTTCCAGGATACAATCTCCGTAATTCATGGTTTTGTGATATACAAGAGGTGATGTTTCATTTCGTTTTACCTTGCTGACATCCATGATAAAGCCTTTTTCATAATTCTCCGGCGTATAATGATTGGCACGAAGAGAATACACTGCATTTTCCTTTGTAAGCATAAGCTTCAGCGCACAGTGTTCCAGTCCGTCAAATTCTTTCTGCACCTCCGGGCGTTTTTTTTGTTCTTCCAGATATTCTTCGATCCTCCCGGCTGTGATCCCACGTACTGCCGGATCACCCAGCTTCAGGAAATCTGCCGCTCGTTCCAGTCTTTTCAGATGCTTTTCCAAAAGTATGGGGATTCCCTGCTCTATTCCTATGGTCTCAAACGCTCCCAGACCGAACTGAAAACATTCGTCTAAGGTTATGTTGTTCATTTCCTTTGACCTCCTTATGAAGTGTCCCTGTCAGATTCTCTGATCTGTCCACAGAGCCTTTCACTTTTACCGTTCTGTATGTTTCTCTACTGCAGTGCATCCAGGATTGCTTTCGCCTTCTGCAGAGTTTCCTCATACTCAAATTCCAGATCTGACTCTGCTGTGATCCCGCCGCCGACACCAAGGTGATATTTTCCGTCTTTATGAAGGGCTGTACGGATCACAATATTGAAATCGCAGCTTCCGTCCAGTGTCAGGTAGCCGATAGAGCCTGTATAAAGATTTCTCTTTCCGTGTTCCAGCTCGTCAATGATCTCCATGGCACGGTATTTCGGCGCACCGGTAATAGAACCGCCGGGGAATGCAGCCTCCAGAAGATCCATGACATTTTTTCCTTCTTCCAGTTTTCCTTCAATATCCGATACCAGATGAAAAACCGTAGCGTATGCTTCCACTGTAAAAAGCTCGGTTACCTTCACGCTTCCCGGTGTACATACCCGGTTCAGATCATTTCGCTCCAGGTCTACGATCATAAGAAGTTCACTCTTATCTTTTCCGGAATCCTGAAGCTCCCGACGGAGCATTTCATCTTCCTCAGATGTTACGCCACGTTTTCTTGTTCCCTTTATAGGACGGGTATTTACATGACGGTCTTTCATCTTCAGAAAACGTTCCGGAGATGCACAGACGATCTGATAATCTCCGAAATCCAGATATCCGCCGAAAGGAGACGGATTATTTTTCCGAAGATCATAAAAAACATCCAGAGGTGGTTTTTCGCTTTCAATGGTCAGCTGCTGCGTCATATTGGCAATATAGATATCGCCCTCTATAATATAGCGGATCATCCGATCTACTGCCTGTTTGTATTCTTCTTTCTCAAAGTTGGGATGAACCTGGATCCTGAATTTCTCACGGTGAGAATTTTCCGTGACCATCTTGTTTCCGGATTCCTTTTTTTCCCCTGTTTCCGATCCTTCCTGTTTCCCCGCCTCTGTAAATTCCCGGATTGCTTTTTCCATCGCTCTGATTTCTGCTGCAGCGTCTGCACTGATTCCGTTTGACACAAGATAGGTTCTTTTTTCCTGACAGTCTTCTATGATAAAACAGTCATAAAACGTCAGAACTGCCTCCGGAACAGTCACAAGATCCTTTTCTCCGGATGGTACTCCCATCTGTTTTCTTCCGTAATCATAGGAAAAATATCCTACTGCACCGGATACGATGGGAAGTCCGCTGTTATTTTTGTCTTCATGGGTATTTAAATATTCCCGCATATAGTCTTCAAAGGTTGTTTCTGTTTCCGGCCTTCCGTTGATAGTAAAGTTCTCTCCGTCCTTTACCAGCTTCAGATACGGACATCTTCCGATCACGGAATAATGTCCCAGCTCATTGACAAGGGAGGAATCCAGAAACGCTGCTCCGGGTTCTCCCTCGTAGATCCGAAAAATGTCCACTGCCGGGATATATGGGGTCAGTTCTTTTATTCTTCGCTGATTTTTGTACATATTTTTACTCCTCCTTCTGAAAATTCTCCGCGATCCTGCAAAAATTCTCAAGAAGCTCATGTCCATATTCCGTAAGAACGGCTTCCGGATGGAATTGCACACCATAGATAGGCAATGCTTTATGGGAAATTCCCATAACAGCACCATCATCAGAAAGCGCATCCACCTGATACTCCTCCGGAATGCTGTCTTCCCGCACGATCAGGGAATGGTATCTTGTCACCTTGTATTTCTCAGGCAGGCCTGCAAACACTCCTGTTCCGTGGTTGCGGATCTCTGTTACTTTTCCGTGCATGGGACACACGCCCTTTTCCACTACTGCTCCCGCACAGTGGCCAATCACCTGATGGCCCAGACAGACACCAAGAACAGGAATCCTCCCCTGAAATCTTTTTACAGTATCTACGCAGAGCTTCGCATCCCAGGGACGCTTCGGTCCCGGAGAAAGGATGATTCCTTCCGGGTTCAGCTCTTCCAGCTCCTCCAGGGTGATCTCGTCGCAGCGTCTGACCAGGATCTCTCTTCCAAGCTCCTGAAAATATGCCTTGAGATTATAAACAAATGAATCGAAATTATCGATCATCACATACATGCTTTTTTCCTCCATATCAAGCAGATATTTAAGACTCTCTTTATCGTCTGCTCACAAAAAAAGGGATAACGACGGCATGCCAAAAAGACATGCACAGTCGTTATCCCCTTGCGGTCCGTAATCTGTACGTTCTAATATAAATTGTACTGCTGATTATTTCTGCTTCTTGGTTTCCTCATAATGATGGATGTCTGCCAGTACAGCGTTTACATCAAGTCCGTGTACCATACATGCCTCCTCAAGAGACTCACCAATAGAAGACGGACAGCCGATGCAGTGCATTCCTTCCTGCATAAGAATGTATGCGATCTTCTCATCGTATGCAAGCATCTCGCCCATTGTTGTTTCCTTTGTGATTTCCATGATCTATATTCTCCCTTCTGGATCTGTAATCTTACCCGGAATCCCGGTTTCCTGGTTTCCTGGTTTTTTCCGCAGTTATAATATCATTATAACTGTATCTTCCATAATTGCAAGCCTAAATTTATTCTTTTCATTTTCTGTATTATACCCACTCAGGCAGTAGTTTCCTTTTTTCCCCTGCTCCACTTTTTCATCACATAAATATAATACGGGATCAGAGGGATCAGCGCTGCGATCCATGCGGCAGGATCTGCCAGACATACACCTGCAAAACTTGTTTTTCCTGCAACAAACATAACGATCGCACTTCTTGCCGCCAGTTCAAACACACCGCCCAGCATGGGAACCAAGCCATATCCCAGTCCCTGAAGTCCGTTTCTGTAGAGAAAGATACTTCCAAGGAACGGATATGCCCAGAATACCGTATGAAAATAAGTAACAGAAACATTAATAACATCCGTCTGGGATTTGTCAATAAATAACCAGGTCATGTACTTTCCGAAAAAGAACATAATGATCATAGTGATCACACTCCAGATCAGGATCATGATCTGGGTATATTTCATTCCTGCTTTTACACGGTCCATCTTTCCGGCGCCCCGGTTCTGTCCTACATAGGTTGCCATCGTCGCACCAAAAGCTACAAATACAGTTGCAATAATATTCTGTATTTTTCCCGCAGCGGAAAATCCTGCCATATATACAGAACCGTAAATATTTACCGCACCCTGCACAATAATGGTTCCGATCGCTGTGATGGAAAACTGAAGTCCCATGGGAATACCAAGGGCCAGCAGATAACGGAAGCTGGTAAAAGAAACTTCAAAGTTTTCTTTCTTCAGATGCAGGATCGGGAACTTTTTGATAATATAGATCAGGCAGCAGACTGCGGAAATTGCCTGCGCGATAACCGTAGCATAGGCACAGCCTTCCACTCCCATCCCGATTTTTACAATAAACAGAATATCCAGGAACACATTGATCACTGCCGAAATGATCAGAAAATACAGCGGAGATTTTGAATCTCCAAGTGCACGGAGAAACGCTGCCAGTGAATTATATGCCGCTGTTACAATCAGGCCTGCATAAATAATTCCCATATATCCCTTCACAGATCCCATCAGATCCTCCGGTGAATTCATCAGCCGCAGAATCGGTTCATTCAAAGCCTCAAAGCCAATGGTCATCACAATGGCAAAGGCTGCTGCCAGATAAATGGACATAGCTACGTAATGACGCATCTTATCATATTGCTTCGCCCCGAACCACTGGGATACCAGAATGGCAAAGCCACTGCTCAGTCCGTTAAGCCATCCGGTAACAAAAAACATCAGTGAACCGGTGCTTCCGATTGCAGCCAGCGCATCTACTCCCAGGAACTGCCCCGCAACAATGGAATCCGCAATGTTATAAAACTGCTGAAAAATATTTCCGAGACACATGGGAATCATAAAGCGGATGATCAGGCTCACCGGATTTCCCACGGTCATATCATTGGTCTTGTCCTTTGTCAATTTCAGTCCAACTCCTTTTCCACAAATATAACTATCTTTTATTTTTTAAAAACAATCAATTTACTGATCACATAATTCAATACGATCACAACCACCTGAGCAACAAGTTTCACTGCCATGCTGTTAAATCCAAGCCAGGTGATAAATACCGCAAGGATTGCTTCCTCCACAATCAGAGTAAAGAGCCGTCCTCCGAAAAACGAAGCCATCTGCTTTAAAAATCCGGCGGCGGAATCCACCTGCCCGTCGAATACCCATGTCCTGTTTGTAAAATACTGGAACAGTACGCAGACCACCCAGCAGATCACATTGGCAATCAGCGCATTCATGCCCAGGCCCTTATCCAGCCATGCATACAATGCAATGTTCAGAAAAAATGTGAGCCCTCCAAAGAACAGATACATCAGAACTTCCTTATGTTTCTTATAAAAAGGTTCAAATATATTCAGCACCGGAAGATGCATCAGTTTATCAAAAATGTCCTTCTTTTCCTCCACATCCATACCCTTTCTCCTATTCAGTTTAAGCCGTAGCTTTATCATATGTAAACTTATATAACATAGCAAAAAAAATCCCGAATGTCAACGCATTCCAGGATTTTTCTGTTTCTGTATTTGTATCAGAACTGCTCTTTCACTCTTCACTCAGGCCTTCACAGCCCAGCGCATCTTCGTGGATCTGGCGCGCCCATTCTGTGCACATTCCTGTGCGGAAGGACGGATCACATCTTTTGAATAGTCGGAATAGATGCCGTCTTTATAGCCCTGCTTTAAGGCTTTCTTTACCAGCTTGTCCTCTCCGGAATGGAAGGTAAGGATTGCTACACGGCCGCCTGGCTTCAGCGCTCCGGGAAGTTTTTCCATAAAATCATAGAGGACCTCGAATTCCCGGTTCACATCAATACGCAGTGCCTGGAAAACTCTCTGGCATGTTTTTTTCACCGTGTCTTTCCTCTCTTTTTCAGGAAGGAAAGACAATGTCTTCTCAATGACTTCACGAAGCTTCGTAGTGGTATCTATGTGGTTTCCTCTTCGGATCTCATCTGTGATGGCCTTCGCGATCTCCTCACAGTACGGCTCATCGGAATTCTCATCCAGCATTCCGGCAAGCTCTTCTCTTGAAATGGTATCCAGACGCTGTGCTGCGCTGATCCCGGTTTCCTGGTTCAGCCTTAAATCCAGAGGACCATCCACCTTAAAGGAAAACCCTCTCTTGGGATTGTCGATCTGCATAGAAGACACCCCAAGATCCGCAAGGATAAAATCAAAGCCTCCAACTTCCTCTGCGATCTCATCAATGGTGCAGAAATTCTGGAGTTTAATTGTCAGGATATCTTCTCCGAATCCCTGCTCTGCCAGACGTTTTCTTGTCTTGGCAGATTCTTCCGGGTCCACATCCGTGGCGTACATGTGTCCCTGACCTCTCAGACATTCCAGCATGGCCTTTGTATGCCCACCGTAACCAAGTGTAGCATCAAATCCAACCTGTCCCGGCCTAATCTCCAAAAAATCAATGATCTCTTTTACCATAATGGAAATATGCATTCCAGCCGGTGTGTTTCCCTTGCTGATCACATGTTCAATGGTATCCTTATACTTTTCAGGCTGAAGCTCTTTATATTTCTCCTCGAATTTCTTCGGATATTTTCCTTTATATCGTACACGTCTCTTATGAGGTGTCTGTGATTCCTGATTCATAAAATTCTCCTTATCCTCCGGCTTTATCTGCCCTGTTTCTTTCATGATACCATGAATCCTATTTTTCGTAAACCGTCGGAATACTTCAAAAAATATCATAAAGAAAAAAAGCCTCTGACAATCTGTATTTCTACAGACTGCCAGAAGCTTTATATATGCTCAGACTGAAACTTCAGCCTGAAATGTATTCTTACTTATGCGTTCTTCTTAGCGATTGCTGCCTGTGCTGCTGCAAGACGAGCGATCGGTACACGGAACGGTGAGCAGGATACATAGTCAAGTCCGATCTCGTTGCAGAACTCTACGGAAGACGGATCTCCACCGTGCTCACCGCAGATACCTACGTGAAGTTTCGGGTTAACCGGTTTTCCAAGCTCGATAGCCATCTTCATAAGTTTGCCGACACCTGTCTGGTCAAGCTTAGCAAATGGATCGTTCTCGAAGATCTTAGCATCATAGTATGCGTTAAGAAACTTACCAGCATCATCACGGGAGAATCCGTATGTCATCTGTGTAAGGTCGTTTGTACCGAAGCAGAAGAAGTCAGCCTCTTTAGCGATATCATCAGCTGTAAGAGCTGCTCTCGGGATCTCGATCATAGTACCAACCTCGTACTCAAGGTCAGAACCTGCTGCTTTGATCTCAGCATCTGCTGTCTCTACAACGAATTTCTTAACATATTTAAGCTCTTTGATGTCACCAACAAGCGGAATCATGATCTCCGGTTTGATGTTCCAATCCGGATGATTCTTCTTAACGTTGATAGCTGCACGGATAACAGCGCTTGTCTGCATCTTAGCAATCTCTGGATAAGTAACAGCAAGACGGCATCCACGATGTCCCATCATCGGGTTGAACTCGTGAAGGGAAGCGATGATTGTCTTGATCTGCTCTACAGTCTTGCCCTGAGCATCAGCCAGTTTCTTGATGTCCTCTTCCTCTGTAGGAACGAACTCATGAAGTGGCGGATCAAGGAAACGAATTGTTACAGGATTTCCTTCAAGTGCCTCATAGAGTTTCTCGAAGTCTCCCTGCTGCTCCGGAAGGATCTTAGCAAGTGCTGCTTCTCTCTCCTCTACTGTCTCAGAGCAGATCATCTCACGGAATGCATCGATTCTGTTGCCCTCAAAGAACATATGCTCTGTACGGCAAAGACCAATTCCCTCTGCACCAAGCTCACGAGCTTTCTTAGCATCAGCAGGAGTATCAGCGTTTGTACGAACTTTCATTGTTCTGTACTTGTCAGCCCATCCCATGATACGTCCGAACTCACCAGCGATCTTAGCATCTACAGTCGGGATAAGTCCGTCATAGATGTTACCTGTTGTACCATCAATGGAGATTGCATCTCCTTCATGGAACTCTTTACCAGCAAGTGTGAATTTCTTGTTCTCCTCATCCATAGCGATATCGCCGCATCCGGATACACAGCAGGATCCCATACCACGAGCAACTACAGCTGCGTGAGATGTCATACCACCACGAACTGTCAGGATACCCTGAGCAGCTTTCATACCTGTGATATCCTCTGGGGATGTCTCAAGACGAACAAGAACAACTTTCTCTCCTCTTGCAGCCCACTCAACAGCGTCCTCTGCAGAGAATACGATCTTACCGCAAGCAGCTCCTGGAGAAGCACCAAGACCTTTACCCATCGGTGTAGCAGCTTTAAGAGCAGCTGCATCGAACTGCGGATGAAGAAGTGTATCAAGGTTACGAGGATCGATCATTGCAACAGCCTCTTCCTCAGTTCTCATTCCCTCATCAACGAGGTCACAAGCGATCTTAAGAGCAGCCTGTGCAGTTCTCTTACCATTACGTGTCTGAAGCATATACAGTTTACCATGCTCTACAGTAAACTCCATATCCTGCATGTCTCTGTAATGTTTCTCAAGAGTCTCGCAAACCTGTTTGAACTGTACGAATGCTTCCGGGAACTTCTGCTCCATCTCGGAGATGTGCATAGGTGTACGAACACCAGCAACTACGTCCTCGCCCTGTGCATTGGTAAGGAACTCACCGAACAGACCGTTAGCACCTGTAGCAGGGTCACGTGTGAAGGCAACACCTGTACCACAGTCATCACCCATGTTACCGAATGCCATCATCTGTACGTTAACAGCTGTACCCCAGGAATATGGGATATCATTGTCACGACGATATACGTTCGCACGTGGGTTGTCCCAGGAACGGAATACGGCTTTGATTGCGCCTACCAGCTGCTCCTTCGGATCAGTTGGGAAATCAGAACCGATTTTGGATTTATACTCAGCTTTGAACTGGTCAGCAAGCTCATGCAGGTCAGCAGCTGTAAGCTCAACGTCCTGCTTAACACCTCTCTTAGTCTTCATCTCATCGATGAGCTCCTCGAAGTATTTCTTACCAACTTCCATAACTACGTCAGAGTACATCTGGATGAATCTTCTGTAGCAGTCCCAAGCCCAACGCTCATTGCCGGATTTCTCAGCAAGAGTGTTAACAACTTCTTCATTTAAACCAAGGTTGAGGATTGTATCCATCATACCTGGCATAGATGCTCTCGCACCAGAACGAACGGATACAAGCAGAGGATTTTCTTTGTCACCGAATTTCTTACCGGTAACTCCTTCCATCTTGGTAATTGCTTCCATGATCTGAGCCATGATCTCATCGTTGATGGATCTGCCATCCTCGTAGTACTGTGTGCAGGCCTCTGTTGTGATTGTGAAGCCCTGCGGTACAGGAAGACCGAGGTTTGTCATCTCAGCAAGGTTGGCACCTTTGCCGCCCAGAAGATTTCTCATAGTAGCATTACCTTCTGTAAACATGTAAACCCATTTTGCCATTTTACATTTTCCTCCTAATTATTGTTCTTTAAAACATAAAAAATGTATGTTTTCTACGCACATAATTATTTTATAGATTTATCCTTCATTAGTCAAGGTTATTCTTCCAAAAAACAGTAATTTCTCTTGTGAAATATGACAGATTTTCCAGTTATATTTTTCACAGATTGTATTTTTCTCGTTATCATCTGAAAAATGTGCTAAAATAGAAAAAAACATGCAGCAATTCCGAGGTAATATTACCCGAATGCTGTCATACAGGAGGTTTATCATGACACGAACGATTGAAAATAGCTTTCTTAAGATTTCCGTTTCCGATCACGGTGCTGAACTCACCGGCATCTATGACAAGACTAATGACAGGGAGATCCTCTGGCAGGCAGATCCGGCTTACTGGAAACGCCATGCGCCTGTACTTTTTCCCAACGTGGGACGTAACTACAAAGATATCTGGCGTCTGAACGGAAAGGAATATCCTTCCAGCCAGCACGGCTTTGCAAGAGACAGCGATTTTATCTGCACGGATATCACCGATACTTCCCTTTCCTTTGTCCTTAAGTCCTCTGAAGAAACCCTGAATGTTTATCCGTTTGCTTTCGCTCTGAAGATCACCTACACTCTGAAGAAGCACGACCTGGAAGTATGCTGGGAAGTAGTTAATAATGATTCTGAAACTATGTATTTTACCATCGGCGGCCATCCGGCATTCCGTGTTCCGGTACGTGAAGGCGAATCCCAGAGTGATTACCGTCTTGCTTTTGAAGGCCTGGACACTCTTACCTATCTCCTTATCGATACGTCTGTAGGAACAGTCCTTGCTGACGAGCCACATACACTTTCCCTTGAAAACGGAACCTGTTCCATTGCTCCTCACATGTTTGATAAAGACGCTCTTGTTTTTGATAACGGCCAGATCCAAAAGGCCGGTATCCTCTTCCCGGACGGAACTCCATATCTGACACTTACCAGTGAGGGCTTCCCGAATTTCGGTATCTGGTCCGTACCCGGTGCTCCCTTCGTATGCCTGGAGCCGTGGATGGGACGCTGTGATGACTGTGGTTTTGAAAAGCCTCTTTCCGAAAAAGCAAATATCAATGTGCTGAAACCGGATGAGGAATTTATCAAGAGCTATCAGATCACCGTACACTGAGCTATGATAAAAAAAGATCCGCCATACATCGGCTTTTTCAGCTGTCTGTATGACGGATCCTTTTATTTATCTTACTGTCTCAATACGCTCTTATTCTCTCACAAAATGATACTGATAAGCTCTGTACTCCCCAAACTCTGCAGGAAGCGGCATTCCACCATGCATCAGAGCAGCTCCGGAATAGATTCTGCCGGTAGTCTGTTCCTTATAAAGTGCACTCTCATCAAGGCCGCGAAGCTGCACATAATTCACAGTCATATTTCCATGGATCTCCTCCATGACAACATTGAGCAGAACTTCTTCCTGAGAATTTCCAACGATTTCCCATGCACAGACCTCACTCTTAAACGGATCTGTCAGGCGATAGTACCGTCCGTTCTGGATCAGTGGCGCATATTTACGGAATTCCCCGATCTGGCTGCGGACCTCATCTTTTTCTTCCTCAGTCAGCTTCAGAAGATCCAGCTCGTAGCCGAAGGTTCCGGACATAGCAACCACACCTCTGGTATGTAACGGAGTGATCCTTCCTGTCTGATGGTTCGGCACTGCAGATACATGTGCTCCCATGGCCGATACCGGATATCCGAAGGAAGTGCCATACTGGATCCGAAGCCTGTCAATAGCATCAGAGTTGTCGCTGCACCAGATCTGCGGTGTGTAATACAGCATACCTGCGTCAAATCTTCCGCCGCCGCCGCTGCAGCCCTCGATCAGAAGATCCGGATAACGGTTCACCATACGGTCCAGAAAATCGTACAATCCCAGGACATAATCATACATTACACGTCCCTGATCCTTGGTCATTACGGAAAATACATCCATCAGGCTTCGATTCATGTCCCATTTAACGTACTCAATATTGGCATTATCCAATACCGCACTGATCTGTCCGAAGATTCCGTCTACAACTTCTTTTCTGGAAAAATCAAGTACCAGCTGATTTCTGGATCTCACTGGTTTTCTTCCCGGAATCGTAAGTGCCCAGTCCGGATGCTCGCGGTAAAGATCACTGTCCTCAGAGATCATCTCTGGCTCGATCCAGATACCGAATTTCACTCCGAGGTCATTGACTCTTTTTACCAGTCCGCCGAGAGTCTCTCCAAGCTTCTTCTCATTGACATACCAGTCCCCAAGACCACTGTTGTCATCGTCACGTTTTCCAAACCAGCCGTCATCCAGAACCAGCATATCGATACCAAGGCTCCTTGCCTCTTTTGCCAGATTATATAAAGTCTCCCCTGTAAAATCAAAATATGCTGCCTCCCAGCTGTTTACCAGCACCGGACGAACCTCTGTCTTATATTTACCACGGCAGATATGATGACGGATGCAGCTGTGCAGATTCTGGGAAAGACGGTTCATTCCCTGATCTGTGTAGCTTAAGATCACCTCAGGTGCATAGAAGGTCTCCCCGGCTTCCAGCGGATACCGGAAGCACTCCTCCTGTACACCAAGGAGCATTCTTGTCTGATTGTACTGATCTTTAAGAACCTCACCCTGGAAATTTCCACTATATACAAAGGACATAGCATAGCAGCCTCCATGATCCTCTGTTGTGTCCTTCTCTGCCAGGATCATCATCGGATTATACTGATGGCTGGATGTGCCACGGACACTGCCGATCATCTGACTTCCATGAGCCACCGGTACTCTCTGCAGATTCCGCTCCATGGCATGTCTTCCGTAAAAAGTAAGCAGGTCATAATCTCCGTAAAGAAAATCCAGTTCTGCGGACATCACCTTGTTCACATAGATCTTCTCACTGCTCTGATTGCGGATATAGACGCTTCTTGTAATGATATCCAGTTCCGGAAGTACACCGTAAAGAAGCATGGCCTCCACGCCAGTAGCCGGATCCTCCAGTACGATCTCCAGAGTCTGTGCCTCATCATTATCTGCATAAACCGCCGGAAGCCCCGGAAGGCTGTATTTACCGTCACGGATAGTATAGTTCTTGTAACGCATATCACAGCTCATGCTTCCGTCACCGTTTTCCAGCATCAGTGATGCACTGCGGAAATCTCCGTTTCCGTAGCAGGAAAGCTCCTGTGGAAGAGAGTCCATGGAATAGGTTCTGTCTGTTCCCGCATCATAGGGATTTCCGGAAAATCCTCTGTCATAGTAGGTCAGAAGATAATCCATGCAGCCTTCTGCCTTTTTACCATAATAGAGATGAAGAAGAAATCCGTACTGATCCACCTGCATCTGATATGTAGTTTCTTTTGTCTGCAGGGTAAACGTTCTGTCTTTCTCGCAGTAGATGATTCCCATATGTGAATCCTCCTTTTTCTTGTGTTTTTATTTTACGGCACCGTTTACAACACCATTTAAAATATGCTTCTGGCAGATCAGATAAAACAGAAGGATCGGAAGCAGTGCCAGCAGATAAGAGGCAAACGCAAGGTTATAGTTTGTTCCGAACTGAGTCTGGAAATTCAGCTGTGCCAGAGGCAATGTGGTTCCACCCGTAGATCCGGACATGATAACCAATGGAGTCATAACATCATTCCAGGTTCCAAGTGCTGTCAGAACTGCCACTGTGGCATGCATCGGCTTCATGATCGGAAAGATGATCTTCCAATATGTTTTCCAGGTGCTGGCTCCATCCACACAGGCAGCCTCCTCAAGGGCCATTGGAATGTTTGTCAGATATCCGGAATAAAGAAGCACGTTCATAGGCATATAAAATACCGTGTAAAGAATGATCACACCGACTTTGTTATCAAGGCCCATCTCAGCAGTCTGCTTTACAAGCGGCATCATCAGGATAGCAAACGGAACAAACATACCGCTCACTACATAGAGATAGATAAATTTATAAAATTTACTTCTCTTGTTTCTGGCTATAGCATAACCTAAAAGTGAATGAATTACAATAGCAAGAACCACTGTGATCACAGTGATCAATACACTGTTTCCAAGAGAATGCCAGAAGTCTGTTACCTCCATAGCTTCCCTGAAATTGGCAAGACTGAATTTCTCTGGCAGAGACAGGATCCCGGCTACACTGTTGGTCATCTCTGTCGGCTGCTTGAATGCGATCACAATTGTCATATAAAGCGGAAATACCACTGTGATAAGGCCAAGGATCAGAAGGATCGTTACCGGCCAGTTCGCTTTTTCTCTTACTTTCGTTTTCATTACAGCTGCTCCTCCTTTTTCCCTGTGATAGTCAACTGCACTGCAGAAATGATCACGATCACAATAAAGAATATAACCGCATTGGCACTCTGGAATCCAAACTGACCGCCACTCATACCATTGTTATAGATCAGATAGGAAATGGATTCTGTACTCTGTGCAGGACCACCCTTTGTCAAAGCCATGATCTGATCAAATACCATCAGGAAGTTTTTCACACAGAGAACCATGTTGATGCTGAAAAACGGAACGATCAGCGGGAATGTCAGGTAACGGAACTTACTGAATCCGGTAGCACCGTCAATAGCTCCTGCCTCGTATACATCCTCCGGCACTGTCTGGAGGCCCGAAATATAGATAATGGTATTCATTGCGATGGACTGCCATGCACAAACGATCACGATGGCTACCCATGCAAGGCTCGTACTGGAAAGCATGCTGGAAGACAATGTTTTATTTCCGATCATCTTTCCGAATGCAGGCAGGATATATGTAAAGAAATAATTGAAAATATATCCTACGACCAGTGCGCCAAGTACATTAGGAATAAAATAAGCTCCACGCATTGCACTCTTGAAACGGATCTTGCTGTTCAGTCCAAGTGCCAGGATCAGGCTGAGTACATTCGTTACGATAGTTGCCACGATGGCCAGCTTAAAGGTAAACAGATAGGAACCGCCAACACGGCTGTCTGTAAAAAGATCCTTATAGTTTCGAAGTCCTACCCAGTCATAGCTTCCATAGCCTTTAAAGTTCGTAAAGCTGTAGATCACACCCTTGATCAGAGGCAGTGTGTTAAAGCAGAAAAATAATGCCACGATCGGAATGGTGATCAGAAGAAAGGTCAGCTTTCTTCCACTCATAGATTTTTTTCCCATGATCAGTTCTCTCCTTCCCCGTTCTTCTCCTCATAGTCCTGTACTTTACGGATAATGTCACGGTTATATCTTGTCCAGTCTGTATCAAATTTTTTCAGGAATGCATCTTTATCCTTTTTCATCAGGAAGGTCTGGATCTGTGCATCCACAGCCATCTCTGTAGGATAATAATGATCCTGGTAGTCGGCCATCCTTCCCTCTTCTATGTATTCCTTCATACCATCCAGCGTAGAGGGAAGTGTGAAATCACCCTCTTTACAGGGAACTGCCTTCTGGTCATCCAGATATGTCTGTATATTCTCATCCTCAAGAAGGAAATCCAGCACTTCATATGCAGCTTCCTTATTCTCACAGTCATCCATCACACAGAACTGAAGGTCAACTCCGGAATTCAGTTTGTTTTCTGACGGATCATTGCTTGCCGGTGTTACAAAAGAATCAATATCCATATCCGGATTTACACTCTGGATCTGCGGGATCGCATAGCTTCCGATGGGATACATGGCAGCCTCCCCTTTTGCAAAAGCGGTGCAGGCTCCATTGTAATCATAGGCAAAGGGATCATCCGGTCCATACTGGATAAGCTCCAGCATACGGTCTGCTACTTCCTTATACTCTTTTGCAAAAGTAGTGTTTCCCTGGTTTACCTGGCGGCATACATCGGCTGGTGCAAGATCTACCGCAATAGAATTCCACGGTGCAAGACAGGTCCAGGTATCTTTAAATCCGAAATAAAGCGGCTGGATACCTGCATCCTGAATTTCCTGGCAAAGGCTCATAAATTCATCCCATGTAGTCGGGATCTGCCAGCCATGCTCCTTGAAAAGCTCACGATTGTAAAGGATTCCGGCGGCATTGGCCACGTAAGGAACCGCATAGACTCCGTCTTCCGGAACGAATTCCAGCGCTTTATCAATTTCTTTATATGCATCTTTGATCGAATCCAGTCCCTGATAATCGGAAATATCCATCAGCATATCAGAATCAATAAAATTGGAAAAGTTAACATCGCCTCCGATTCCAATGATATCCGGATTATCCTCACGGATAAATCTTGTCTTCAATACAGTCATAGCATCGTTTGGTGATTCGATGGTAAGATGGATATCATCATGAGTGGCATTGAATTTTTCTTCCAGTTTTTCAAATGCCTTAACCGCTTCCGGTTTATACTGCACAAGTTCGATCTCTGTCTTTCCGCTGTCCTTTTTACCTGTGCCGCATCCGCTCAATGTAACGGAAGCTGCCATGGTAAAGGCAAGTCCCATACAGAGGATCCATTTACTTCTGTTGCGCATCTTGTAATGCTCCTTCCTTTTCCTTTTATTTGATAAGTCGGATATCACCCATTTAACTGATATGGCTATCCGGGCTCTCCAATACTTATTCTCTGGTTTCTTTTTTCTGAAAGCTATTTTAACATAGCTTTATGCTTGCATAAATAGCAGTGTTTTTCTTGTTTTATACCAAAATGCAATTTTTCTCTGTCTTCATTAAAGTCATCTAGCATTTTGATATATTTTACGCCTATATCACTACTTTTATCTAAAATTAGTATATTCCGAATTTATCGAAAATCAACAAGTTTCTCGAGAAACTTAATTTTCTCACAAAGTTTTATCGATTATCCTCCTCTTTTTAGTATATTTTACAGGCTGTTTTTGTAATTGCATTTTTATACATATGTTGAAGTTCCCTGCTGTTTTAATATATAATGTTACTGAAACCAGACAAAATCATACGCCTAAAGGATAAAAATATGAATGACCTTCTCTTCTCCGTTTTTCCAAATGAAAACTTTGTTGATATCGGACTATACCAATACGGCTGGGAGCACTGCGCTCCGGCACATTCATTCGGCCCGGCCGCACGAAACCATTATATTTTTCATTATGTGATCTCCGGTACCGGAACTCTGATGGCAGACAATTCCGCAGGAGAGACCATCACCTATCAGGTAAAAAGCGGCCAGGGTTTCATGCTTTTTCCCGGTCAGATCAACACCTACATTGCAGATACCGACTTTCCATGGGAGTACACCTGGGTGGAATTTGACGGGCTCCGGGCAAAAGAGATCGTGGAAACTGCAGGTTTAAGTCCGGACCATCCGGTCTATCACAGCCACTCTGCAGATCTCCGCCAGAAAATGATGGAGGAAATGCTTTATATCAGCCATAATTCCCAGGAATCACCCTTTCATCTTATCGGACATACCTGGCTTTTTCTGGATTACTTTATGCGCTCTACTGAAACTGTCCGCATGAAACAGGATGGAAGTATCCGTGATTTTTATATCAAGGAGGCGCTCTCTTTTATTGAACAGAATTTCCAAAATGATATTTCCATTGAGGATATCGCAGCCTGCTGCGGCCTGAACCGAAGCTACTTCGGTAAGATCTTCCACGACACCATCGGACGTTCTCCCCAGGAATTCCTGATCAGCTATCGCATGACCAAAGCTGCAGAACTTCTTAAGATCACAGCCCTGTCTATCGCAGATATCGGAAATGCAGTCGGATATCCCAATCAGCTGCATTTTTCCCGGGCTTTCAAAAATGTATACGGAATGTCGCCAAGAAACTGGCGGATGAAAAACAGACTTATTGAAAAAAAGCCTCCGGCCAGAAAATAGCCGGAGGTTTTTTATTAAAAAATGTATTTACTTAAAATGTAAATTTATCAGCAAAGTATGCATCAAGCTCATCGATCTTCACACGTACCTGCTCCATAGTGTCACGGTCACGGACTGTAACTGCACCGTCATTCTCAGACTCGAAGTCATAAGTGATACAGAACGGAGTACCGATCTCATCCTGTCTGCGGTAACGTTTACCGATATTTCCACGGTCATCGTACTCACAGTTGTACTTCTTGGAAAGCTGCTGGTAGATCTTCTCAGCACCCTCGTTAAGCTTCTTGGAAAGCGGAAGCACACCGATCTTAACCGGTGCAAGTACCGGATGGAAATGAAGGACTGTACGGACATCGTTCTTCTCTTCATCCAGAACTTCCTCATCGTAAGCGCTGCAGAGGAAAGCAAGTACCATACGGTCTGCTCCAAGTGATGGCTCGATAACGTATGGGATATATTTCTGTTTCTTCTCATCATCAAAGTATGTGAGATCCTGGCCGGATACATTCTGATGCTGTGTCAGGTCATAATCTGTTCTGTCAGCGATTCCCCAGAGCTCACCCCATCCGAATGGAAAAAGGAATTCCACATCTGTGGTAGCCTTGCTGTAGAAGCTCAGCTCTTCCTTATCATGGTCACGGTAACGAACCTCATCATCCTTAAGTCCGAGAGCACTCAGCCAGTCAAGGCAGAACTTCTTCCAGTATGCAAACCACTCAAGATCTGTATCCGGCTCGCAGAAGAACTCAAGCTCCATCTGCTCGAACTCACGGGTACGGAATGTGAAGTTACCCGGTGTGATCTCGTTACGGAAGGATTTACCGATCTGGCCGATACCAAACGGGATCTTTTTACGAGATGTTCTCTGTACGTTCTTGAAGTTTACGAAAATACCCTGTGCAGTCTCCGGTCTTAAATATACAGTATTCTTGGCATCTTCGGTAACACCCTGGAATGTCTTGAACATCAGGTTGAACTGACGGATATCTGTGAAGTTGTGTTTACCACAGCTCGGACATCCTACCTCGTGTTCTTTGATGAAGTCCATCATCTTCTCCTGGGACCATGCATCTACGCTTCCCTCAATGGCAATGTCATGCTCTGCACAAAAGTCCTCAATGAGCTTATCTGCACGGAAACGCTCGTGGCACTCTTTACAGTCCATAAGAGGATCAGAAAATCCGCCAAGATGTCCGGAAGCGATCCATGTCTGCGGGTTCATAAGGATCGCACAGTCAACACCTACATTGTACGGAGACTCCTGAATGAATTTCTGCCACCATGCACGTTTTACGTTATTTTTAAGCTCTACACCGAGATTTCCATAATCCCATGTGTTTGCCAGGCCGCCGTAGATCTCGGAACCCGGGTAAACAAATCCTCTGGCTTTTGCAAGAGCTACGATCTTTTCCATTGTCTTTTCCATGATTTCTCTCCTCTTGACTTGCAGCTGTTTCGCCAAATGCGTCCGGAAAGCTCCGGAAAAAGCTGCTTTTTTACATTTTTGGTCTTATTATACTAGTATCCTCATGATTTTTCAAGGATATTTCCATTTGCATTGCATCCTGTCCTGCTTTTGAAAAATAAATCGTTACGGTTATTCCGCAGCCGGCAGTGATCTATCTCATCAATTCCAGGATCTCCAGACTTTTAAACCGCTTGTCTGTATTCAGCTCCGTATACCGGTAAATGTGGCGTTCCAGTTCCCGCAGCACATCATCCCGCACTGTAAACGTATACAGCTTTGCCAGGGGGGACACGGCTATGTAGCGCATGGCATACAGGGCAGCCGCTGAGATTCGTTTCCTGTCCATGGCCATCCTGCTGCAGTCCGCACACAGGATCCCATGCTCGCCCTGGGAGAAAAAAAGTTCTCCGGTTTCTTCCTCCGTAAGCTCTCTCCCGCAGCCCGCACACTGGAACAGCTGCGGCATCACGCCCTGGATCACCATAGTCCGCAGTTCATAGATACAGCGCACCAGCCGGTCTTCTATATGAGGATTCAAAATGGCTTTGATGGTCACATAGAGAAGATTCATCATCTCCTTCTCATCCGTTCCCTCTTTGCCAAAATAATCTGCCAGCTCCAGAAAATAATATCCATAGTAAACCCCCGGCTGCCGGGTGGCCAGCTCCACAAAATGATGCTGTACGCTGACCTGATTGAGATTATAACTTGTCCTTCCCTCATAAAGAGTAAAGCTTCCAAATACAAACGGGTTAGCTGCTGCCATGAACGGACTGTTCTGCCGTCTCGCTCCCTTGGCAAAAGCGGAGATCTTCCCCCTCTCTCTTGTGAGAAGGACGATCCGCTTGTCATAATCCCCTACCGGCATGGCAGAAAGTACCACTCCCTGTACGGTAATCAGATCACTCATTTTCAGATTTCTTTCTTATCATATCCAAAGTTCTTGATCAGGAAATCACTGTCTCTCCAGTTCTTAGTCACCTTGACCCAGAGCTTTAGGTTTACCTTTGCTTCCAGCATACGCTCCAGCTCATAGCGGGCATTGCTTCCGATCTTTTTCAGCATGGCACCCTGTTTTCCGATGATGATGCCTTTATGGGAATTACGCTCGCAGATGATGGTCGCATCAATATCTATGATGTTGCTTCTTCCCGGACGTTTCTTCATCCGGTCGATGGCAACGGCGATACCGTGAGGGATCTCCTCATCCAGTGCATGCAGAGCCTTCTCACGGATGATCTCTGCGGCGATCTGGCGCTGAGGCTGGTCGGTAACTGTATCTTCATCATAGAACATCGGTCCGTACGGAAGATATTTGAAAATACTTGGAATGATATCCTGTGTGTTTTTTCCGCGGAGGGCAGAGCAAGGAATGATCTCTGCAAAATCACAGATCTTACGGTAGGTATCGATCGCAGGAAGAAGCTCTTCTTTTTTTACCGTATCGATCTTGTTGATGATGAGAATCACTGGAACTCCAACCTTCTGCAGCTGCTCGGCAATGTGGCGCTCTCCCGCACCTACGAATGTGGATGGCTCCACCAGCCACATAATGGCATCTACTTCCTTCAGGGTTCTCTCCGCAACCTGTACCATGTATTCTCCAAGCTTGTTTTTTGCCTTGTGGATACCCGGTGTGTCCAAAAATACGATCTGTCCCTCATCACAGGTATACACAGTCTGTATCTTGTTTCTGGTTGTCTGTGGCTTGTTTGATGTGATGGCGATCTTCTGTCCGATAAGATGGTTCATCAGCGTGGATTTTCCAACATTCGGTCTTCCGATGATCGCAACAAAGCCTGATCTAAAATTATTATCCATTCTTTATCCTCTCATAATCCTTTCACAGCCTGCTATCCCATTTAACGGACAGCAGGCTTTGTTTCTCATCAGCCGATCAGTGGCTTCACTTCCATGAATACATCTTCCGCCTTCTCTATTGCAGTCTCACTTCCTACTACGCAGATCTGATCATCGGAAAGTACTGCTTCTACAAGAGCTGCCAGTTTCTGGATATCCTCCTTCTGCGCTCCGAGGATCTGATTTCTTTCCTTCTGGAGCATATCCTCTGTAACATTGGAGAAATATGCGGTTTTTGAGATACTTCCCTGCATCTGCGGAGTTCTCGGCACATCCTTGTTGCTGATCGTTCCGATAATATATTTTGTCATCTCACGCTCGTCTGCCTCAAAGGCACGGATATAATCCGGCACTCCTTGGTATACTTCCAGGGTTCTCTTTAGATGGGGATCACGGTAGGATACCAGGAAGCTCTCTCCGTTTCTCTTAAAGCCGCTCATGCAGCCATACGCTCCACCCTTTACACGAAGGTTGATCCAGAGATAATCGTAGCTTAAGATCACTTTCAGGATCTCCAGTGCACCGGTATACTCCAGGCCTTTTTTGCGGAAGTTTCCGTTCTGTGCCACATACTGGACCTGGCCGGAGGTCTTGAAGGCTTCGTTTTTCTTTATGCAGGGGGCCTGCTTCACAGACTCCGGCTTCTGTCCGTTAAACAAAACTTTTTTGATCCCGGCAGCCTGTGCTTTTACTACATCCAGAGATTCTCTCTCTCCGGTATAGCTTACACAGAAATTCTCCGGACGAAGGACCTCTTCCATCACCTTACGGAGATTTTTCACGATCTCATCCTTGCAGCTGTCAAAATCCTTCTCCAGTTTTTCGATAAACTGATAATATCCGATTCCTGCCATCTCATCCTGGAATGCCGCCATCGGAGATGCGTAGGAAGCACCACGGAGAACGGCGGTGGAATGGCCTGCACTTGCAAGGCTGGCCTGGGCTCTGGATCTCACTCTGGCAATGATCTCGTAGAGACGTTTGGTGTCATCCAGCTTCGAAGTTGTAAGAACCTCCCGGATCATGGAAAACATGAAATCCATCTCCGGATATAACGCTTTTCCTCTTACGGCAAACATGGCACGGAATGCATCGGTATCCTGGGCATCATCAAAAACCTCTATCCCATAGGCAATACCGCCGGTTCTCGCATTCACTTCATTAAACAGCTCGCCATAAGTGTAATTCTCCGTATCCACTGCACCAAGCACAGATTTCAGAAGTCCCAGATAATGGACTGTATCAACATCAAAGTCATGGATCTCAAAAAGAAGATCCGCATAACCGATACCATTGGTGCACACATCATGATACAGAAACAAGCTGTCCTCCACATGGTGCTCCTCGTTTGTCAGCCCTGTGATCTCTTTTTTGATGTCTTCTCTGGAAAGCATGGGGATGCAGGTCAGCGCTTCCGGAGCTTCCTCCGCTTCCTGATAAGCCTCCAGCGCTTTGGTATTCTCTACCATCCGGGTAAGCTCTTCATCAGAAAGGCTCTTTCTGTAATTCTCCAGCTTTTCTTCCAGTTCCTTATCCCTCTTTGCTGCAAGGCCCTTCTCCGGTACCAGGGAAAGGATCGCACCATGAGTGTTGCCCAGAAGATATTTTCGGATCAGCTCCTCAAAATATCCCTCTTCCAGGGCTTTCTTAAGGAACTCAAAGCCCTCCAGAAGCTGCACCTCACAGAACGGCTTCGTATCATCATAAAGCCAGCTGCTTAAAATATCCAGGCCATACATCAGCCCCTTCGGATAGGAAGAAAAATCTGCTTCGCGGAAACGGAATTCATAGTAATTGATCCCGGCTGTTACTGCCTTTTTATCAATTCCCTCCTCTGCGATCTTTGTGAGAGTGTCGCGGATCACCTTTATAAATTCCTCTTTCCGACTTAAGTTTGCTCCCTTTGCCACAATGGAGAAATAGGTCTGCTTGATACCGTCCTCAAAGGAGCCGTAGATATCTTTGCCGATCTTTGCATCCAGAAGTGCCTGCTTCAGTGGTGCACCCGGTGCGCTTAAGAGAGCATAATCCAAAACCTCGAAAGCAAGACTCAGGTTGATATCTGCCGCTTCACCCACAACCATATTGTAGGAAAGATAGGTGTTATCCTCTTCTCCCTCATCCTCTGATACCGGATAAGACTTCTGGATGTCCTTTACCTGAGCAAAGGCTTCCTGATTCCGGATCTCGGAATCAATGACAAGAGAATCAAAGGCAGACAGATAATGGCTGTCAAGAAATTCCAGCTTCTCCTCCATATCCATGTTTCCGTAGAGATAGATAAAGCTGTTGGACGGATGATAGTACTGTCTGTGGAAATCCAGAAATTCCTCATAGCTGAGATCCGGAATATTTACAGGATCTCCGCCGGACTCACAGCCATAGGTTGTATCCGGGAACAGCGAATTCATGATTTCTCTCTCCAGAACATCATCCGGTGAGGAAAAAGCACCCTTCATTTCATTGTAAACGACACCGTTGTATTTCAGCGGGCCTTCTTTTTTCTCCAGATGGTAGTTCCAGCCTTCCTGACGGAAGATCTCTTCTTTTTTGTAAATATTCGGATAAAATACCGCATCCAGATATACATGCATCAGATTCTGGAAATCCCGGTCATTACAGCTTGCTACCGGGTAGCAGGTCTTATCCGGATAGGTCATGGCATTAAGGAAGGTATTAAGAGAACCTTTTACCAGCTCCACAAAAGGATCCTTAAGCGGAAATTCCCTGGAGCCGCACAGTACGCTGTGTTCCAATATATGAGCAACACCTGTGCTGTTTTTCGGCGGTGTACGGAATGCAATGTTAAAAACCTTATTCTCATCACTATTCTCGATGAGCATCACTCTGGCTCCTGTTTTTTTGTGTCTCAGAAGCCATCCTTTTGAATGAATATCCTGAAGCTCCTCTTCCTTCAGGACTTCATATGCGTTCAGATGATTGGGATTCATAAAATAGTAACCTCCTGAATGTTTCTCTTCACACCCGACATGGATCTTCGTTCAAAAAATCTCAGAATATTTTATCGGATGCATGGCAACAAAAGGCTGCCTGAGTAGTCAGACAGCCTGAAACGGAAGCGCTCCGGCCTCCTAAATGTTTCCTTCGTTGGGATAATACTGCCTGTAGATCTCTCTGGCAGCTCTTGTGATGATTCCAAGCTCAGCTTCCATTCCAAGATTAGCCGGAAGCTCCACAGCTGTTTCCCTGATGTCTCTCTGGACCTTGGCCTTCGCACTGTCCTCCTTGATGTGGATCAGGCCGAAAATCATTGTGTTATAGGATTTATCTGTCTGACAGAGATCCATGTAGACCAGAACCAGATGACAGCATTCCCGGTAAAGAAGCTCCTCATAAAGACCGCCCTTTTCCTGGAACTCCTGAAATTTCAGCTTCTTAAGATACTTGCCTATCTCTTTCTTCGCACTTCTTGTACCAAAGAATCTGGAAGCGGAATTCCGGTTAAACTCCATGGTCATCCAGAGACCGAGATAACCGTCTGCCCTGGTATCACCAGTCTCAGCTTTATCGCTGTAACGGATCTCCCAGAGTTCCTTGCGGATCCTGTTTTCTTCCGGTTCTTCTCCTGCTGCAATGGACTGCTCCAGAAGCTTCAGGCGCTCCATGGGATCTTTCTCTCTATAGTATTTCGCAATTGTTGGTGTATCCATTCATTCTTCCTCCTGATATCTGAATATTATATCAGACAACCTGCCAAAAATACACCCCTATCTGTGATTTCGAAGCTTTTTCCCAGGGCTTTTCACTTTTTTTCCGCGGTTATCACATAGATATACATTGCGGATATACCACAGGGTCTTATCCTCTCCGTATTTATCCAGGATCCGGAGAAGTCCCTCCAGCTCTTTCTTTGTCTGTGGGTGGATAAACCACAGCTTCTCCTTGCTTTTCAGAAAATACTGCAATGGTTCATGATAGGTATATTCCTCTCCCAGATAGTTTCTGGATGCACTGATCCGGTCCATGACCATTTCCGCCACATATTTTCTGGGCATTCTGGCTCCCATGATCACATGCTCACCGTCAAGGGAATAGTCTACCCAATGTTCAAAATGGTGTCTGTTTCTTCCCTTATGGTGCAGCCAGGACATGGATACGCCGGTTGCCTCACGTTCCGCGTTGTTGGGGCTTCTTGTCCCCTGATAATATTTACAGCCTACCAGAAATTCCGTCGGGGAATATTTGGACAGGTCATGAAGCAACCCCTGCTTATATAACCCGATACGAAAACAATATTTCATCACCAGAAGCTTATGCCTCGTGATGGTCCTGAAGTGCAGCCACGGGTGCCATGATCGCATCTTTCTCCGCCTCCTGTCTGCCCAGCAATACCACAATGGCGCGGGGGCCTATTTCGATTGATTTTTTATATTCTTCTTCCTCCTCCAGACAGAATCCTGTTCCGTGAAGAGAGGTATCTGCGATTTTTTTCCAGCACATGCCTTCCGGGAGATTGGGCAGAGCAAGGCTCCGGTTTTCCCAGTGGAAATTATAGCCGATGTAAATAAAATCATCCTCTGCAGCCTCCAGATCCTCTTTTTCCCTTGCATAAGCTCCGTAGTACATCATACCAAGAAGCCTGCTGGTATTCTCATAGCTCAGATACCAGGCACGTTCCCCGTGAAGAGACACATCCGGGAACCCCTTGGTCAGATAATCTACCCCTTTCAGTTCCACCGGCATATGAAGAACAGGATGGGCCTTACGAAAAGCAATGGCATCCTTTACAAATTCCCTCAGTCCCTGGTTTCTGGAAAGGCCCTTCCAGTCTGTCCAGCCGGTAGCATTATCCTGACAGTAGGCATTATTGTTTCCGCTCTGGGAATTACCGAATTCATCGCCGTGATAGATCATGGGAACACCCTGACTCAGCAGCATCATCAGAAAGGCATTTTTGATCTGGCGTTCCCTCATCTGACGGACGGAAACCTTACGGGTAGGGCCTTCCACGCCGCAGTTCCAGGAATAATTATAGCTGCTTCCGTCCTGATTGCCTTCGCCATTGGCCTCGTTATGTTTATAATTGTAGCTCACCAGGTCATTCATGGTAAATCCGTCCTGGCAGACCATGTAATTGATCACTCCATGATTCTCGCTGTTATGACGGATATGCCATGCTGCAGCCTCCACCATACCTTCATCGCTTTTCAGGAAACGGCGCATATCCTGGAGAAAATTCATATTGCTCTCCGCTCCGCAACGTCTGGCCGGAAGCTTTCCTCTGTAAAAATGATCAAAATCAAAGCCCTGGAAGATCAGTTTTGCTCCGGAAAGGATTCCATCCCGAAGAAGCATCTCCCGGTTAAAGCCCTCTCCCAGCACATGAAATCCATCTACATGGTAAAAATCTCTCCAGAACTGCAAAGCTCGAAGAGCCATCAGGCTGTCTGTTTCCTCTGGAAAATAGAATTCCATGATACAGGCAATGCCGTTCTTGTGCAGCTCCCGGATCATATACCGAAATTCCTGCTCCGGTTCTCTGGTGCTACAGTAAGCACTCTTCGGGCTGAAATAGAAGCCGGATGCATAGCCCCAGTAATTCACTACATTTTCCTTTCGACGGGTCTTGATGTGTTCACTGCCTTCCTTCGATTTACTGATCGGAACCTCACAGAATTCATAGGCAGGCATCAGTTCAATGGCATTGATCCCAAGTTCTTTCCAGTAAGGGATCATCTCTGTCAGGCCAAGAAAAGTCCCCTTATGGGAAACCATCTTTCTGGCAAGCTTCGTATAACCACGGACATGAAGCTTGTACAGGATCATATTTTCATATTCTACTGCCGGTGCAGTTTCATTTTCCCAGCCGGAAACATTCTCATTAAGGAAGCGACAGCGGACCTCCTTTTCCGGATCGTAAGGTACTCCGAAATGCTCTCTCCCGTGAAGTCCGTATGCATACGGATCCTGCACGATCTCTCCGTCTATTTTATAATTATATTCAAAATCCCTCAGAGAAGCACTGCACAGCTTCAGTGCCCACACACGTCCTGTATGGAAATCCTTTGGAAAAACGATCTCCACCGGTGCGGCAGCTCCTCTTTTTTTATATAAAAGCAGGGATACTTCAGAATCCTCCGATGCCTCCACTGCAAAATTATAACCGCCCTCCATTTTGTTGGCTCCAAGTATCAGCGGCTGACCTTTCTCCACTCGACCTAATCTGCGGCTTGCCAAGGCAACTCCTCCTTTTCTCTTTTTATTATTCAAATCCATAGAAATCCTTTTCGCCGGATCCGTCACAGATCAATATCCAGCTCAACCGGGCAATGATCGGATCCCATGATCTCTCCGTGGATCTTCGCATCCTGAAGCTTTTCTTTCAGGGAAGGGGAAACAAGGAAATAGTCGATACGCCAGCCGGCGTTCTTCTCTCGTGCACGGAAACGATAGGACCACCAGGAATAAACGCCTTCTTTATCCGGATAAAAATAGCGGAATGTATCAATAAAGCCACTCTCAAGGGCTCTGCTAAAGCAGGCTCTCTCTTCATCCGTAAAGCCTGCATTTTTGCGGTTGGTCTTCGGGTTCTTGAGATCGATCTCCTGATGTGCCACATTAAGGTCGCCACAACAGATCACCGGTTTCTTCTCCTGCAGTTTCAGAAGATAAGCCAGGAAATCCTCTTCCCATTTCATACGATATTCCAGACGGCGGAGCTCGCTCTGGGAGTTGGGAGTATATACAGTCACAAAATAATACTCTTCGAATTCCAGTGTGATGACACGTCCTTCCTTATCATGCTCCTCTATCCCAATCCCGTAAACTGCAGACAATGGCTCCCTCTTTGTAAAAATGGCTGTACCTGAATAGCCTCTGCGGTTTGCGTAGTTCCAGTACTGATGATATCCGGGAAGTTCCAGTTTCACCTGTCCCTGCTGGCATTTCGTCTCCTGCAGACAGAAAATATCCGCATCCAGCTCATGAAAGCGTTCCTCAAAGCCCTTGGTGATACAGGCCCGGATCCCATTTACATTCCAGGAAATAAATTTCATATTTTTATATTTTCTCCTCATTTTTTCGTCATATTTTTATTATATCTCACATTGTCGGATTAAGCAAAAAATATTTTGAAAGTTTTCTCAGGCTCTCAAATATTTTGTTGCTGTTCTACGTCATATCTGTTAAAATGTTCTCTATATCATGCAGAGCTGCCCTCTTATTTACAGGCAGCAGCAGAACGGAGGATTTTTTTATGAGTGATGAATTTAACAAAAGCGGATGTGCACCAAGCGACTGCGCTTCCTGCACAGCTAACTGCGAAAGCAAAGTAGATGAAGCACATCATACCATCACCCTGACTATGGATGATGATACTGAGGTAGAATGTGCCATCCTTACTATTTTCCCTGTAGAGAACAAAGAATATATCGCACTTCTCCCACTGGATGAGAACGGCCAGAATGAGACCGGTGAAGTTTATCTCTACAGTTTCTCCCGCACAGCAGACGGCGATCCGATGCTGGCAAACATTGAAGATGATGAAGAGTACGACGCTGCCGCAAATGCCTTTAACGCAGTCGTGGAAAAAGCACGTGCAGACGAGGAAACCGACACACTTCTCAGCTAAACAAGCCATTCACCAAAGATAGTAATTACACAAAACAAGCCCGGAAAAGCGGATGTATGTGGTCTTCACACCTCCGCCTTCCGGGCTTTTGTTTTATTTTGTGGTACTTCCGAAGCCGCCGTTTCTTACTGCATCTGCATCGTCATCCACGGTGATTCCGTATTCCACAAAGATCCCCTGCATAAAACCGGTTCCCGCCGGGATCTGGATCGTTTTATCTTCTCTTGTATCGTTAGTCAGCTTGGCAAAGATATGACCTTCGTTGTCGGAAAAGAAATAATCGCTGTCAATGATCCCCACGGTGTTATTCAACTGCAGCCGGAATTTAAATCCCAGTCCGCTTCTCGGATAACATTTCAGAACCCAGCCCTCTTCCATCTCTACACGGATACCGGTCGGTATCTTTACGATCTCACCTGGCTTCATGGTCACATCCACAGGTGCATAAAAATCATATCCTGCACTTCCGGTCGTAGCTCTCTTCGGAAGCTTCAGACTGTCGTAGATATTCCGGATCTCCTCTTCTGAATACTGTTCAAAGGTATCCTTCCAGTCCTTTGCAAACTGTTCAAAACTTACCTTGTGAAATTTCGCAATTCTTTTCATTTTTCGTTCCACTCCCAATAGGTAATTTCAAAAAAACCTCTGATCACTCCGTGTACAGAACCACACGGTTCTCACGAAGTGACGCCTGTACATCGATCACCCTCTGATTTGAGGAGCCTTTCCATTTCAGACGAACCTCTTTCTTGTCCACCTGAAATTCCCCGTCCACGCATACATCCAGATAATGGATGATCTCGTACTGCTGGATTTCTTCCCAGAGAGAACCCGTATACAGCCAGATCGTCTTATCCGGATACTTCTCTCTGATCTCTCGTGCAAGAGCTGTTACCTCAGCGATATTGGAAGGATGCAGAGGATCGCCTCCCGAGAAGGTGATCCCGCTGATATAATCCTTGTCCAGCTCTGCAAATATCTCGGCTCGCTCGCTGTCCGTAAAGGGCAGGCCTCCATTCGGATCCCAAGTAATGGGATTCTGGCACTCCCGGCAGCCGTGTGAACAGCCGGCTACCCAGAGCACTACACGAAGTCCGTCTCCGTTTAACATATCGTCCTTGGTAATATTGTGGTATCTCATCATTTATGCTTCTTCCGGTACATCCTTCATGCTGAAGCTGATTCTTCCCATCTTGTCCTTGCCAAGGCAGATAACCTTAACTTTGTCGCCAAGTGTGAGAACATCCTCAACACGGTTGATCCTCTGTTTGGAGATCTTGGAAATGTGTACCATTCCCTCCTTGCCCGGTGCAAACTCAAGGAATGCGCCAAACTCTTTGATGCTGACCACGCGTCCTGTAAAGATCTGTCCTGCCTCAAACTCGGTAGTGATGATCTCGATCATACGTTTTGCTTCATCCATACCCTTCTGGTCTGTTCCGCAAATAGAAACTGCGCCGTCGTCTGTGATGTCAATCTTCACACCTGTACGCTCGATGATCGTGTTGATAGTCTTTCCTCTCTGTCCGACTACATCACCGATCTTCTGCGGGTCGATCTGGATCTGGATGATCTTCGGAGCAAACTCCCCAACAGTTGTACGAGGCTTGTCGATACATTTCTCCATAACTTCTGTCAGGATATATTCTCTTGCCTCTTTTGTTCTGCGGATCGCTTCCTCAACGATCGGTCTTGTAAGACCATGGATCTTGATATCCATCTGGATCGCTGTGATTCCGTCATGTGTTCCGGCTACCTTGAAGTCCATATCTCCGAAGAAGTCCTCAAGGCCCTGGATATCTGTAAGAACGATGTAATCATCGTCTGTTTCACCTGTAACAAGTCCGCAGGAAATACCTGCAACCGGTTTTCTGATCGGTACACCGGCAGCCATCAGTGACATAGTAGATGCACAGATACTTGCCTGGGATGTGGAGCCGTTGGACTCAAATGTCTCAGATACGGTACGGATTGCATATGGGAATTCTTCCTCTGTAGGAAGTACCGGTACCAGTGCTCTCTCAGCAAGTGCTCCGTGACCGATCTCACGACGTCCCGGTCCTCTGGAAGGCTTGGTCTCACCTACAGAGTAGGACGGGAAGTTGTAGTGGTGCATATATCTCTTGGATGTCTCAAACTCATCCAGTCCGTCAAGACGCTGTGCCTCTGTAAGAGGAGCAAGTGTAGTAACGGTACAGATCTGAGTCTGTCCTCTTGTGAACATGGCAGAACCATGAACTCTCGGGATGATATCTGTCTCTGCAGCCAGCGGACGGATCTGTCTGATCTCACGTCCATCCGGACGTTTATGATCTTTGAGGATCATCTTGCGGACAGTCTTCTTCTGGTACTGATATACAGCCTCACCGAGAACGGCAAGCCATTCCTCATTGTCTGCAAAAGCTTCTTTCAGCTTATCAGTGATCTCGCTGATGTTATTCTCACGTGTCTGCTTGTCGTCAGAGAATACGGCAACCTCCATCTCTTCCGGAGGAACGATCTTCTTAATCTCATCAAAAAGCTCCTGAGGTACTGCACAGGACTCGTAGGAATGTTTCTCTTTTCCGCACTCTGCTACGATCTGGTCGATGAATTTGATGATCTCCTGGTTCACTTCATGAGCCTTGTAGATAGCCTCGATCATCTTATCTTCCGGGATCTCATTAGCTCCGGCCTCGATCATGATAACCTTCTCTCTTGTAGAAGCAACCGTAAGCTGAAGATCAGAAACTGCCTTCTGTGCAAGTGTCGGGTTGATGATAAACTCGCCGTCGATCATACCAACCTGTGTGGTTGCGCATGGACCGTCAAATGGGATATCAGAAATACAGGTTGCAATGGAAGAACCAAGCATAGCCGGGATCTCCGGATTGCATTCCGGATCAACAGACATAACCATATCTACCAGAGTTACGTCATTTCTGTAATCCTTTGGAAACAGCGGACGCATCGGACGGTCGATAACACGGGATGTAAGGATTGCATGCTCGCTTGCCTTACCCTCTCTCTTGTTGAAGCCTCCCGGGATCTTTCCTACTGCATACATCTTCTCCTCATACTCAACGCTTAACGGGAAGAAATCGATCCCTTCTCTCGGCTCTTTGGATGCGGTAGCAGTAGCAAGGACTGTAGTATCACCATAGTGCATAAGAGCAGCACCATTGGCCTGTTTTGCTACACGTCCGATATCTACAGTCAGTGTTCTTCCTGCAAGTTCCATGGAATAACTTTTGTACATATTCGTTCTCCTTTTCTTATTATATTAATATCTGACAGGAGCCCGAAACAACTGAAAAGACCACTTCCTTTGAAAAAGATCTCGACCGGAAATGGGCTTTTCAGTAGTCTCGGAAATCACTCCTGCGGTAATTCCGTCTGTGTTTATCACACATGTTAAAATGGGGCGGATGGAATCATCCGCCCCTCCCGTAGCAATTATTTTCTTAAACCTAATTTCTCAATCAGTGCACGGTATCTTTCGATGTCTGTTTTCTTAAGATAAGCAAGAAGGCCACGTCTCTGACCTACCATTTTCAGAAGACCTCTTCTGGAATGATGATCTTTGTGGTGTGTTTTAAGATGCTCTGTGAGCTCCTGGATTCTTGCTGTAAGAACTGCAACCTGAACCTCCGGTGAACCTGTGTCACCCTCTGTTCTTGCATACTCTTTCATGATCGCTGTTTTCTTCTCTTTAGAAATCATTGTTGTTTCCTCCTTGAAATTTTAATTAAACGCCGGGTATTAAGAAGTGGTCGGAGTCTCCGGCTTCTGAATACTGGCTTTTTTCACCTCGAACAGTATAGCACACGGTTTCTGACCTGTAAACTGTTTTTTCGAAAAGTTTTTCCCGAAAGTTTTTATTTTTCGAGGCTGCGGAAATAAGCCTTTCCCTTTTCTGCATCCTTCAGGAGCTGCTGCTTTAGTGCTTCTATGGACGAAAAGCGCTTCTCCGGTCTGGAATAATGAAAGAATTCCACTCTGCAGGGCTCTCCGTACAGATCCTCCTCACAGTCAAAAAGATAGGTCTCAACACCCAGGAATTTCTCTCCGATGGTTGGTTTATATCCTACGTTTGTGATCCCGCAAAGGGTTCTGTCCTTAAAATGGGACACTGTATCATAAACGCCATTTGGCGGCATCAGCTTTTCTTTTGCAGGAACGATATTGGTAGTGGGAAGAAGGACCTTATGTCCCATTCCTCTTCCATGTTCGATCACACCGTCCACAAAAAAGGGGATTCCCAGCAGATCATTAACCTTTTCCATATTTCCCTTTTTCAGTTCCTCACGGATAAATGTACTGCTGATCTTTCTGCGGCCTTCCATTTCTTTCGGAACAACATCCACAGTAAAACCAAGCTTCCTTCCCATAGTCTCCAGAAGCTGTGGTGTTCCCTTGCGTTCATACCCGAACCTGAAATCTTCTCCCACTGCAACATGCTCCGCCTGAAGATCTCCCACCAGGATTTCTTTAATAAAGGTTTCCGCCTTCATATGACGGATCCGGTTATCCAGCGGACATTCGATCAGCACATCCACGCCTGCTTTCTCAAGAAGCTGACATCGTTCCTCTTTTGTAAAGATCATCTGACTGCCGATGCCAAGAGAAAAAAGGACTGTCTGCAGACCTTTTTCTTTCTGTTCCAGGATCTTCTCCACCAGTTTCTGGTGTCCACGGTGTATGCCGTCAAATTTTCCAAGTGTCACCGCACTCTTTGAAAGGCGCGGAAATTCTCCGTCGATCTTCAAGTATTCCATATCTTCTGCTGCTCCTGCAAGTTTTTATAAAATGTCATACAAAAAACATGCGGATGGGTACGTATTTCTGTTTTCTTTCATCCCAGCCGTATATTCCTGTGAAATTTCCGCTGCTTTTATACATCCGGACTTTTTCTTCCCTGCTGCCTCCCTGTACCAGTTCTTCCGGAAGCGGGTTTCCGTTATTGAGAAGTCTGTCTCCCTCCGGTGTACAGGTAAGGACCGGATACATGGAAAGTACATCCTCGATGGAAACAAGCTTTTCCCCGATGGTCCCATCGGCAACCGCCTCCTCCACCTGGGAAAGTGTCATGCTCTCTTCCAGAGTGAAATTTCCGGACCTGGTCCGAAGCAGCTCTTCCATGGCTCCGCCGCAGCCTAATTTTTCTCCGATGTCATTGCAAAGTGTACGGATATAGGTGCCCTTGCTGCAGGTAACGCTTATGCGTACCAGCGGAAGCTCCATATCCAGTATCCTTATCTCATAAAAAACCACAGGGCGTGGCTTACGCTCTATGGTTTTTCCTTCTCTGGCCAGTTCGTAAAGCTTCTTTCCGTTTACCTTCAGGGCCGAATACATAGGAGGGACCTGCTGCTGTTCTCCCACAAAGGATCCCACTGCCTCACGGACTTCCTCTTCCGTGACGGTAACAGGTTTCTCAGAAAGAACAGCTCCGGTCATGTCCTGGGTATCTGTGGAAACTCCCAGCCTTAAAACCGCCTCATATGTTTTTTCTTTTTCTGTAAGAAGCTCCACCAACCGGGTCCCCTTGCCCAGTGCAACAGGAAGTACTCCCTCTGCTGCCGGATCCAGAGTCCCGGTATGGCCGATCTTTTTCATGTGGAGAATCCCACGCAGCTTTGCAACAACATCATGAGAGGTATAACCTTTTTCCTTTCGGATCACAAGTATTCCGTCCATGATCTTATCTTTACTCCTCTGCAAGCTGTTTTTCAATTTCAGCGGTAAGGTTGTTGATCACATCGTACATGGAGCCCTGCATATCACAGCCGGCTGCACGCACATGTCCGCCGCCTCCGAAAAATACGGCAATCTTGCTTACATCCACCTTACCATTGGAACGGAGAGATACCTTAAAGAACTGCGTCTGCATCTCATAGATAAAGATCGCAACCTCCACACCAGCAGTCAGACGGAGCTGGCTCACGATTCCCTCCAGATCCTTTCCTTCCACACTGTAGAAATCCATCTCCCGTTTTTTCAGATATCCGACCACACACTTACCGCCCTGAAGGAGAATACTCTCTGCCAGGACACGTCCCATGACCTGATTCTGAAGATATGTTTTCTGGTAAAAGGACTCATCGATGATCCTGCTGAAATCAAATCCTGTTTTCATCAGTTCTCCGGCGATCCTCATGGTTTCCGGTGTTGTGGAAGAATACTGGAACACGCCGGTATCATGTGCCATTCCTGTATAAATAGGAACCGCAATGGAACGATCGATCTTGTCTGAATCCAGAAGTCCGTAAAGAACTTCGCTGGCAGAGCTGATCTCGCCTCTTACATGATTGACATCCGCAAATCCGTTATTGCTCACATGATGATCAATGCAGGCTGTCTTTTTTGCTGCATCGAAATATTTCCGGGCAACAGCAAGCCTGTCCAGTGCGCTGACATCACAGGTGATAAAAAGATCATACACCTTATCTTCTTCTGCTTCTGTCTTAACCTCATCCATTCTGTCAATGTAATCAAATACAGGTTTCCGGTCTTCCAGATAAACATCTGCTTCTATATCAGGAAAATATTTCCGGATATAGAGATACAGAGCCATACAGGAACCAATGCAGTCCCCATCCGGACGGATGTGACCGCCAATGCCAACGGTTTTTACATTTTCCAGTATTTCTGAAATGTTTTTCATTTTTTCCACCTATTCCTCTGTTTCCATCCCACTCATTACGTCATTGATCTTCTTTGACATATTTACACCATATTCAATAGACTCATCCAGAACAAAACGGATCTCCGGTGTATTGCGGAGATTCAGTCTTCTGGCCAGTTCTCTCCGAACATAGCCCTCTGCATTCTTTAAGCCCCGGAGGGTGGAATCCTTGGCCTGTTTCTCGCCCAGCACACTGATGTAAGCTTTGCAGGTCTTAAGATCCGGTGCCACCTCAACAGCTGTCACAGAAGTCATCGGATGAATTCTGGGGTCCTTGATCTCGCTGTGTATGATGGTGCTGAGTTCTTTTTGAACTGCACCATTCACACGTGTATTTTTAATGCTGTTTTTTCTCATTACGAATCACTCCTATCTTGGTACCTCTACCATGATATATGCTTCGACTTTATCTTCTTCTTTAACATCATTAAAGTCATTAAATACAAGACCGCACTCATATCCGGCACGAACTTCCTTGACATCATCCTTAAATCTCTTCAGGGATGCAAGCTCACCCTCGAAGATCTGGTCCTCACCTCGTGTGATACGAACCTTACAGTTACGCTGGAATGTACCATCCAGCACATAGCTTCCTGCGATGGTTCCGACACCGGATGCCTTGAACAGCTGACGAACTTCTGCGTGACCGATAACCTTCTCCTCGAATACAGGATCCAGCATACCCTTCATAGCTGCCTCTACATCCTCGATTGCCTGATAAATAACTTTATAAAGTCGAAGGTCAACGCCCTCCTGCTCAGCAAGCTGTTTTGCTGTAGTATCCGGACGTACGTTAAAGCCGATGATGATCGCATTGGATGTTGCAGCAAGGCTGACATCAGACTCATTGATGGCACCTACACCACCATGGATCACCTTAACGATAACTTCCTCGTTGGAAAGCTTGGTAAGACTCTGTTTTACAGCCTCAACAGATCCCTGTACATCGGCCTTGACGATGATCGGAAGCTCCTTAAGATCGCTGGCCTGGATCTGGTCAAACAGGTTATCCAGAGAAAGCTTGCCTTTGGTCTCCTCGAGAAGACGGCTCTTGTTCTCTGTAACGAATGCGCCTGCAAAGTTCTTGGCTTCTTTATCGCTCTCAAAGGACATCAAGATCTCACCTGCATTAGGAACATCACCAAGTCCGAGGATCTCAACCGGAGTAGACGGACCTGCCTCTTTTACACGACGTCCCTTATCATCCATCATTGCACGTACCTTACCATTGCATGCACCTGCGGCAATAAAGTCTCCCACATGAAGAGTACCCTTCTGAACAAGGATGGTAGCAACCGGTCCTTTACCTTTATCAAGCTGAGCCTCAATAACAAGACCTCTTGCCTCACGGTTCGGATTGGCTTTGAGCTCGGAAACCTCAGCAGTAAGAAGAATCATCTCAAGAAGATTCTCAATTCCTTCTCCTGTATGTGCGGATACCGGAACAAAGATGGTGCTTCCGCCCCAGTCCTCAGGAATCAGTTCATACTCGGAAAGCTCCTGTTTTACACGCTCTACATTTGCACTTGGTTTATCGATCTTATTGATGGCAACGATGATCTCAACACCGGCTGCCTTTGCATGGCTGATTGCCTCTACTGTCTGCGGCATTACACCATCGTCTGCGGCAACGACCAGAACTGCGATATCTGTAGCGTTGGCACCACGCATACGCATAGCTGTGAACGCCTCATGTCCCGGTGTATCCAGGAATGTGATCTTCTGACCTTTGATATTTACCACGTAAGCACCGATGTGCTGTGTGATTCCGCCGGCCTCGCCTCTGGTTACGTTTGTATTACGGATGGCATCCAGAAGAGATGTTTTACCATGGTCAACGTGACCCATAACACAGACTACCGGAGGTCTCGGAACCATATCATCCTCATCCTCTTCGTCCTCTTTGAGGAGCTCTGCGATCACATCCACCTTTTCTTCCTTCTCAGCAATGATATCAAAGCCAAGTGCGATCTCCTCTGCCTTTTCAAAGTCGATCTCCTGGTTTACGGTTACCATGACACCTTCCATGAAAAGCTTCTTAACGATCACTGACGGCTGCATCTTCATCGCGTCCGCAAGCTCACGGATAGTAAGCTTCTCCGGAATGGTGATCTCCTTGATCTCCGGTTTCTTCTCTTCCTGCTTCGGCTGTGGATTCGGTTTCTGAAGTGCTTTCGGGATTCTGGAATTCGGTCTGCGTCCACCCTGATTTGGTCTGCGTCCGCCCTGCGTACCTTTCTCGAATTCTTTCTTCTTGTTCTTATTCTCTCTGTCACGCTCACGCTTGCTGTCCTTGGATGTCTTGGTCAGCTCCGGAGTGAATACAGCATCTGAAGAGCCACCGCTTCTTCTCTGTCCCGGACGCTGTCCGCCGCCCTGGCCACCACGGTTTGCTCCGCTGAAACGGTTGTCTCCGCCTCTTCCGCCTTCGGAACGTCCGCCCTGGCCACCCTGGCCACGGTTTGCTCCACCGCCGAAACGACTTCCTCCGTCTCTTCTTCCTTCAAAGCTTCCGCCCTGACCTCCCTGGCCACGGTTTGCTCCACCGCCGAAACGGCTTCCGCCTCTTCCGTCATTCTGACGTGGGCCTCTGTTTCCCTCGCCCTGTCTTGCCGGACGTCCCTCACCATTCTGGGAACGGTTTCCGCCAAAACGATTTCCGCCATCTCTTCTTCCCTCGAAGGTTCTTCCGTCACGATTTCCGTCTCTTCTTCCTTCCGGACGGTTGCCCTGCGGTCTTCCGCCCTGAGTACGATTCTGGCCACTCTGACCGTTTCTCTGCTCACCGGACTCACCGTTTCTTGTGTTTGCTCCTGCGCTTCTCTGACCGCCGTTCTGTGGACGTGCCGGTCCCTTTCTCTCGCCTGCTGCCGGTTTTCTTCTTCCTTTACCGCCATCGCTGGCATTCTGTGCATGAAATACACGAATGATATTTTTTTTCTTTTTCGGTGCTTCAGATTTGTTACCCTCTGTATTCACCGTTGTTGTCTTTTCTTCTGTTTTTGGAGTATCCAATTGTCTATATTGCTCCTTTCCCGATCTGTTGAATTTATCTTTTATCATTTCTATCGTCAAACCTCCTTACAGACGCCTGTATCATGCAGGTTATCTGCCGGATTCTTTTTCCAGCGCCTTCATGATCGCCTTTGCAAAATTTTCGTCCTGCACGGCAAGGCTGGCACGGAATTCTTTGCCCATTGCTCTGCCCAGGCTCTCTTTGTCTGAAAGGAAATATAACGGAACTTCATAATAGGTACACATATTCCGAAATTTCTTTTTTGTGTTTTCGGAGGCATCATCTGCCACCAGTGCCAGGAAACCTTTTCCTGTTTTTACGGATTTCTCTGTGGAAAATTCTCCGCTCACTGTTTTTCCTGCTTTTGTCGCAAGTCCGATGAGTGATAAAACCTTATTGTTTTTCAATTGATCCAAACTCCTTTTTGAGGTTCTGATACACTTCATCCGGAACTGCCATTTTCAAGGAACGCTCCAGGCCATGGTTTTTGATAGCCTTTTCCAGGCATTCCTCTGAGAAACAAAGGTATGCGCCGCGTCCGTTTTTCTTACCTGTAGCGTCCAGGATGATCTCATTCTCTGATGTCCTGAGAACTCGTATCATTTCCTTTTTGCTTTTCATTTCCCTGCAGCCGGTACACTGACGCATGGGAATCTTGGTTCTCGTTTTCATTATTCTTCGGCATCTCCATCTGCTGTTTCTTCAGCTTCTGTTTCTGTCTCTTCTGTATCTTCCTCGTGTTCCTCATCGTAATCATCGTAGAAGTCACCGGACTCTCTTGCCTGTGTCTCGCTCTTGATGTCGATCTTGAAGCCTGTAAGTCTTGCAGCAAGACGTGCGTTCTGTCCTTCCTTACCGATAGCAAGGGAAAGCTGGTAATCCGGAACTACGACCAGTGCGGTCTTCTCATCCGGGTCAGCCATAACTGCGATAACCTTTGCAGGGCTTAATGCATTCTCGATAAGGATCGCCGGGTTCTCATCCCAGTTGATGATATCGATCTTCTCACCGTGAAGCTCGTTAACAACTGCACCTACACGTGCACCGTTCATACCAACGCATGCTCCCACAGCATCTACATCCGGATCGTTGCTCCATACAGCGATCTTGGTACGGGAGCCTGCCTCACGGGCAATGCTCTTGATCTCAACGGTACCGTCTCTTACCTCTGCAACTTCGGACTCGAAAAGTCTCTTTACAAGACCGGGATGTGTTCTGGAAACCAGGATACGCGGTCCCTTCGGTGTATCCTTAACTTCAAGAATGTAAACTTTTACTCGCTCAGTTGGCTGGAAGGTCTCACCCTTTACCTGTTCGTTCTCTGTAAGTACTGCGTCTGCCTTACCAAGGTTGATGCTGACATTTTTGCCCATTACTCTCTGAACAATACCGGTTACCACTTCTTTTTCGATTCCATAGTACTGATCGTAAAGAACTTTACGCTCTTCCTCACGGATTTTCTGAAGAATGACATTCTTTGCATTCTGGGTTGCGATACGTCCGAATTCCTTGGACTGGATCTCAACCTTCATAACATCACCGATCTCTGCGTTCGTGTTTGTTTTCTGTGCATCCACCAGAGAAATCTCCAGCGCCGGATCCTCCACATGCTCTACAACAGTTCTGTCAGCGTAAACACTGAAGTCACAGGTCTCCGGATCGATCATAACGTGAACGTTATCTGCCTTTCCGAAATGGTTCTTACATGCCTGGATCAGTGACTGCTCAATTGCCTCCAGCAGTGTATCCTTACTGATGTTTTTCTCTTTTTCGAGAACGTCCAGCGCATCTCTTAAATCTCTGCTCATTTTTCTTTTTTCCTCCTGAATTTTACAGATTCGATTCTCTTTTAGAATTCGATTGCGAGACGAATCAGGGCAATATCTTTTTTATCAAAGGTACGTTCTGTGCCGTCTTCATCAATTGTCACACTGTTACTATCATATGCATTTAAAATACCGCAGAATTCTTTCTGTTTCTCAATGGGCCGGTAGGTACGGATCTCCACCAGCTTGCCAAGGCTTCTCTTAAAGTCTTTTTCTTTTTTAAGAGGCCGGTCAAGTCCTGGAGAACTGATCTCCATAATGTAGCTGTCCTCGATGAAATCCTGCTCATCCAGTATATCGCTGAATGCACGGCTTACGTCCTCGCAGTCATTGACTGTGATTCCGCCCGGCTTGTCGATATAGCCTCTGAGATACCAGGTTCCGGCTTCCTTGACATACTCCACGTCTACCAGCTCAAAGCCCCTGGACTCCACGATCGGTGTAAGGATCGCCTCTGTCTTCTGTTCATATTCTTCCCGTCTGCTCATGCTTCCCACCTGCCTTTCCTATTTCTGCCTATTTCTGAACAAATTCCTTCTCAGCAAATAGGAGCGGGCTTTCGCCCACTCCTATGCCAACAAGTTCTTAGTTTCGTTCATTGTAACACCAATGTCTATTAAATGCAAGTATTAATTGCGATTTGAATTTCTGTTTATCTTTTACAGGATTTCTCCCGCTTTATAGCATGCTGCTATATAATCTCTCGGCTGATAATAAAAATCTGTATTATAGTCCGAAATATGTGCATCAATCCAGGAATGATAAATATCCCATATTCCTTTTTCGATTTCCGCATCATCATATATGTCTTCTATTAATCGCTCATATACTTCTCCAATATCCCAGTAATCCGGAACCGTATATCTGCACATGGATACATTGTCAAATTTTCCTTCTGGAATATTGCATTGCTCCATAAACTCTGCTGCAACTTTTTGTATTGGCTCACAGTGAAATACATCCGCATAATCGTATATTCTCTTTATGTTTTCTCTGCCAAGATAATCTGTGATTTCCCGCCGATGTTGTTTTCTGTTTCGTCCTATATACTCAATCAGGCTACAGGTAAAAAATAAATTGTTATTATTTTTTTTCGCCATATACGACCTCACTTCCTGCAAATTCCAAAGTATCCAATGCCGAAACTGTATGAAAACTGATCTGATGTGTGGGGTACTTAAATTTTACCAGTTCCCAGAAAGCAGATCTTGAGATCTTACCATCCAGATAGTTTTGCAGGTAATTGTAGATCGTATCATCTGCCATCGGTCCTTCCACAATATCATACTGATGTGCTTGTCCACTTCGACAGGAAATAATAAAGTCCAGCCATTCTTCTGTCATTTTCTCAAATCTAAGAATTTTTAATTCTGTATTTTCTGTATACTCGTACCTGTTAATGTATCCCTTTTCTCCATACCTTGTCGCCCACCGTTCTGCCTGTTTTTCGATGTTCGTACAATAGAAGCCAAAGTAGAAATCTTTGTTAAATCGGGCTTTTCTGATTTCCGGATACTCTACTATATCTTTACTTCCATGATATAAAGTCATATGCACTCCTTTTCAGATTGGACTTAACACAATAGTTTCCTGGAGCTATTATAACAAATGTGTATCGAAAATCGCAATATATTTTACTCTCACAAGAGCATCTATATCACGACACGCTCCCATTCTCCATCTCATACACCACATCCGCTACTTTCATCGTAGAAGTTCTGTGTGACACCAGCACGACGGTACGGTTGGCTTTATCTTCCTTCAGGGATTTCAGGATGATGCCTTCGTTCAGGGAATCCAGATTGGAGGTTGGCTCGTCCAGAAGAAGGCTACCAGCGCGGTTCCTTCCACTACGGGGTCCTGATGCCGGATAAAGTATTCAAAAACGCCGGTTGGGATCCGGGGATTTCCGTTTTCTTCTTCGGCTTTTACCCAGCCGGTTTCTGGGTCCACATACCAGAGAACAGTTTTTTTCCTCCGGTGCTGTGCAGAACAGTTCAAAATAGCTGTCCTCTTTTTTTACATGAAGGCGGATCTGTTCTTTATAATTCTTAAATTCACCGGCCAGTCTTCTTGGACAGGTTTTTTCCATGTAGTAGATTCCCATGAGAAAGGAGTATTCCCTCGGCTCATAGCGGTATCTGAGGTCTGTGTTCCGAAGAGCATGCTCAAAGGTGCTTCCGTAATTTACAAAATTGCAGATCTGCTGCACGGTCTCATCGCTTACCACGTGCTCCATGCGGCAGGCATCTTCTTCTGCAATGCGGCTTTCTACTCCTACATATTCCAGAAGCTGGGTGAAGGTTTCATGGCGATGGCGGCATTCCTCGCCCCGGATCCGTCCCAGCTCTGTGAGGCAGACGCAGATGTTTTTTTCTTCGATTTTTACGTAGCCCTGGGCGGTCAACTGTTTCAGACAGGCCAGAACCTCCCGTCTGCTCATCTTCATCCGCCCGCAAATCTCGGAGATTCCGATCAGGGCGTCCTTTTTTGCAAGAGAGCAAAGCTCCTCCAGTATGTCTTCCTCGATTTCTCTTTTGGATAAGGGTATGCTGTGGCCCAGCTCTTCTGTGGATTCATATGTTATTTTTGTCATTGTTTTTTTCTGAACCTGTTTTATATTTGCGGTTGTGTTAGTTCAGTCTAATTCATTATAAAAGATGACTCATATTTCTGTCAAGAGGGCAAAAAAATCCCCACCGGTCGGGTTAATTGTACCTGATCGGTGGGAAGTATATATTCTGTAAAATTGTATTCTCTTTATTTACGTCCAGTCGCTCTCCGCTTCTGCCAGCTTCTCCCTCAATGTTTTCTCAAGAGCCACAAAAGCCGGAATAAAGCTGTCGCGGATGAGCAGGATCATCTCATCTACTTCCTGCTCATTATATATATGGACAGATGTGTTACGCTTTTTCAGCATGAGCAGCCACACTGCTGAATCGTTTACGAAGCCCAGCTTATAGCCAAGCTGCAGGATTTCTCTCAGTGAACCGGTGTCTGCTCCTTCTGCCCCGTGGAGTCGCAGGATCTCCTGAAGAGCTTTCCAGGCAAGCTCGAAAGTTAGGTTGAACTGTCCGATCACGCCGGTTCTGTAAATATCGTTGTTATCCGCAAGTTTGAAATCTGCATTTCTTAATATAGTAAGACAATTAGAAAAATTATCAAGCTTTTTCATAGATCACAACTCCATCCTTTTTAATTTCTTTTTTGAGTTCTTCAGAAATTGAAGCATCTGCATTAATTACATCAAACATCAGAAGTGAATGGATATTTTCTTTGATATCCCAGTAAAAGGAATCAAAATCTCCTCCACATACAGCAATATCTACATCACTTCTTTCTGTATTGTTTCCTCTTGCACGGGACCCAAAGAGGATGATCTTTCTGACAGAATGTTTTGTGGCAAATGAAAATAGTTCTCTTATAACTCTTTCCGGAAGATCATATCGCATTTTTAACGCCTCCCATTTTCATATAACCCTATCATATCCTATCTGCCAGTTATCCGCAATCCTCTTCGCGTCTTTTATACCCTCGGCTTCACACCCTTCGTATCTCTCTTAGCCAGCTTAACTTTATTCAGCACATACGGCTTATCATGATATTCAATGGCATATTCCTGGCGGCTTTCCAGGAGATAGGCGTGGTGGATGCGGTCTTCGCCGGTAAGCTTCATGCCTCGGACACCCAGGGCGTTTTTCTTGGTGACGGAGATCTCGGTTTTCATGATACGGAGGAAGTAACCTTTCTCAGACTGGAACACAACCTGATCCATCTCATCCGCTGCTCCTACGAATACAAGGCGGTCATCCTCTGCAAGCTTGGTGGAAACAATGGTGCGTTTGGAAGCACGGAACTCGTCACCTTTTACCAGCTTGCACATACCGTTCTCTGTAACAAAAAGTACTGTGGAGGCTGCTACCTGACTCAGCGGTGCCACATAGAGGATCTGCTCGGAAGTACTGTCATAATTACCCAGATTATCTGCAGGAACACCCTTGTCACGAAAACGTACCAGCGGGATATCTTCTGCCTTCACTGTGTGGAGCTTGCCGGTATCTGTAAAGATACAGATCTTGTCCGTATTCATGCAGGTAAAGACATAGCGGCTCTCTGCATGAGCGGCATCCTTATTACGCTCGTAGGCATTCTTGTCAATGAGACGCATATATCCGAAACGATCCATCAGGAAGCAGACTTCGGTCTCTTCCATCTTCTTCTCCTCATAAACAGCTTCCTCTGCGTTTTCAATGGAAGTCTTACGCTTACTGCCGTATTCCTTCTTGATCTGATCCAGTTCACCCATGATCACTGCTGCCATGGAGTCATAATTATTCAGGATATCCTCATAAGCAGCAATGTTCTTCATGGTTTCCTCATGCTCCTTCATCAGAGCATCGATCTCCAGACCGATCAGCTTGTAAAGACGCATGTCCAGGATAGCTGCGGCCTGTTTTTCTGTGAATTTCAAGGATTTTGCCGCTTTTTCGGATGTCTTGGTCTTGAATTTAATCCCTTCTGTGATACCGTCGGTCAGACATTTCTTTACCTGGTCACGGCTCTTGCTGCCACGGAGGATCTCGATGATCAGATCAATGACATCGCAGGCTTTGATAAGGCCTTCCTGGATCTCCCGTTTCTCCTGTTCCTTGGCAAGAAGGGTTGTATATTTTCTGGAATTTACTTCAAATACAAAGTCCACATGGTGAGCAATGATCTGCTTCAGTCCCAGTGTTTCCGGTCTTCCGTCTGCAACTGCCAGCATGTTGACACCGAAGGTATCCTCCAGTCGGGTCTTCTTATAGAGCATGTTGGTAAGGTTCTCCACGTCTGCATCGCGCTTCAGTTCCAGAACGATACGGATCCCCTCTTTGGAGGACTGGTTGGAAATATCCACGATATCTGTGGTCTTCTTGGTCTCTACCAGGGTTGCGATATCATTAAGGAATTTTCCGATGTTTGCACCGATCATGGTGTAAGGAATCTCTGTGATCACCAGCTGCTGGCGACCGCCCTTCAGCTTCTCTATTTCCACCCGTCCACGGATACGGAGCTTACCTGTTCCAGATTCATAGATCTTTACAAGGTCATCCTTATTTACTACGATACCACCTGTCGGAAAATCCGGGCCCTTGAGATAACGCATCAGCCCGCGGGTGCTGATATCATTATTCTTCATGTATGCCTTCACAGCATCCACCACTTCGCCCAGGTTATGCGGCGGGATGCTGGTAGCCATACCAACGGCGATTCCATCTGCTCCGTTTACAAGGAGGTTTGGAATACGCACCGGAAGTACTACCGGCTCCTTCTCTGTTTCATCAAAGTTCGGCATAAAGTCCACAACGTTCTTATCAAGGTCTTCCAGAAAAACCTCCTGGGTCAGCTTCTCCAGGCGGGCCTCTGTGTATCGCATGGCTGCGGCTCCGTCGCCTTCAATGGAACCAAAGTTTCCATGTCCGTCCACCAGTGTACGACCCTTTTTAAATTCCTGCGCCATGACTACAAGCGCATCATAAATGGAGCTGTCACCGTGGGGATGATATTTACCCATAGTATCTCCTACGATACGGGCACATTTACGGTACGGGCGGTCGTAACGGATGCCAAGCTCATACATATCGTAAAGGGTACGGCGCTGTACCGGCTTCAGTCCGTCACGTACATCCGGCAGTGCTCTGGAAATAATAACGCTCATGGCGTAATCGATATATGATTTCTGCATGATCTCCGCATAATCGGTGCGGATGATATTGTCCTGTTTCGTATTCATAGTTTATTCTCCCAATCAAATATCCAGCTCTGCATCTGTTGCATGCTCATAGATAAAGGCCTTACGTGGCGGAACATCGCTTCCCATCAGGATCTCTGTCACATCGGAGGCCATGCGGGCATCTTCGATCTCCACACGCTTCATCATTCTTGTCTCAGGGTTCAGGGTAGTCTCCCAGAGCTGCTGGGCGTCCATCTCACCGAGACCTTTGTATCTCTGGAGCGTGAAGCTTCCCGGTTTATGGCTCTTACGGTATTTCTCAAGAGCCTTGTCATCATAGAGATATTCCTCCTGCCCCTTCTTCGGCATTACCTTATAAAGAGGTGGCATGGCAATATACACATGTCCCTCATAGATAAGCTCCGGCATAAAACGGTAAAACAAGGTCAGAAGCAGAGTAGAGATATGAGCACCATCCACATCCGCATCGGCCATGATCACGATCTTGTCATAGCGAAGCTTCGTGATATCAAAATCATTTCCGTAGCCTTCGGAAAAGCCGCAGCCAAAGGCATTGATCATAGTCTTGATCTCTGCGTTGGCCAGCACCTTGTCAATGGTAGCCTTCTCTACGTTGAGGATCTTACCTCGGATCGGAAGGATTGCCTGATAGTTACGGTCTCTGGCTGTCTTGGCCGAACCGCCGGCGGAATCTCCCTCTACGATAAAAATCTCACACAGTGACGGATCCTTCTTCTCACAGTTGGCCAGCTTGCCGTTGGAATCAAAAGAATATTTCTGTTTGGTGAGAAGGTTTGTCTTGGCACGCTCCTCGGTCTTACGGATCTTGGCCGCCTTTTCCGCACAGGAAAGGACGATCTTCAGTGTTTCCAGATTTCGGTCAAAAAACAGTACCAGCTGTTCTCCTGCTACCTTGCCGGTGGCTCTGGATGCGTCCTGGTTATCCAGCTTGGTCTTGGTCTGTCCCTCAAAGCGGGGTGCCGGATGTTTGATGGAGACTACAGCAGTCATTCCGTTTCGGATATCTGCACCTGTAAAATTGGGGTCTTTATCCTTCAGTACACCGATCTCACGTGCGTAGGTGTTCATTACCGTTGTGAATGTAGTCTTAAATCCGGTCAGATGAGTTCCTCCCTCTGCATTGTAGATATTATTGCAGAATCCTAGAACGTTCTCACGGAACTCATTGGTAAACTGAAAAGCAACCTCCACCTGGATCCCGTCTGCCTCTCCTTTAAAATAAACCGGATCATGGAGAGGCTGTGCATTCTTGTTAAGGTCACGGATAAAGCCTACGATCCCCTCCGGCTCATGATACTCGATATCCTCAGGAGTGTCCCCTCTTCGATCCTCAAAATGGATGGTAAGCTCCGGATTCAGATAAGCAGTCTCATGAAGACGGCTCTTTACATCCGCTGCTCCAAATCTTGTTTTCTCAAAAATCTCCGGATCCGGAAGGAAATTCACACAGGTTCCGGTACCTCTGGTCTTCCCTAATTTGGGGAGAAGTCCTGCTTCCAGTTCAATGGTAGGGATTCCTCTCTCATAGTGGTCATGATGTATATAACCATCACGGCTGATCTTAATATCCAGATACGTAGATAATGCGTTCACTACGGAAGACCCTACACCATGAAGTCCGCCGCTTGTCTTATATGCGGAATTGTCAAACTTACCGCCTGCATGAAGGGTTGTAAAAACAAGACGCTCCGCAGATATTCCCTTGGCATGCATATCCACCGGGATCCCTCGTCCATTATCCTCTACTGTACAGGAACCGTCCTTCTCAAGAACTACATGGATACGGCTGCAGTACCCTGCAAGGTGCTCATCCACCGCATTGTCTACGATCTCATATATCAGATGGTTCAGTCCCTTTCTGGATACGCTTCCGATGTACATACCGGGGCGCTTTCGCACGGCCTCGAGGCCCTCCAGGACAGAGATACTGCCCGCATCATAAGTGTCTTTTTTTGCCATTCCACTGATTCCTTTCTTTTTATACTCGAACGTTTGTTTGTATTATACTCAAAATATATGTACTTGTAAAGTCCACATGATCATCTTTTCTCTGCAATTTTTCCAAAAGATACGCGTGGCAGTTCAAGGAACCGATCTTCTGAAAAATCGCTTTCTTCAGCCGCCACAGCCTATCTATTCTATCAAAAGTATCTGTAAACTTCAAGCAATTTGTGTCTGTCTGAATACAACAGGCGGAAAACCCTGCTTTTTATGAAAGCATGTTTTCCGCCTGTTTCTGATCATTTCAGAAAATTTTTTCCAGAAGCTTCTCCTCGCACAGGGGCCTGGAAAAATAATATCCCTGTATCATATCCACACCCCATTTTTCCAGAAGCTTTACCTCCTTTTCGGTCTCAGCACCTTCTGCGATCACCTTATATCCCATATGCTGCAGGATCATGACAATGCTGCGATAAAAGGTAGCCGTCTGAGGATCGCTGCTGACCCCGGACAAAAGAGAACGGTCCATTTTTACTGCTGAAAACGGGATGCGAAGAACTGCGTTCAGATTTGCATAACCGGAACCAAAATCATCCAGGCACATGTGGATCCCCACTTCTGCAAAATCATCAATGGCTGTGCAGAAGCTTTCGCTGTATTCGGTTGCCACGTTTTCCGTGATCTCAAACTGAAAATATCCCGGATCTAATCCATACCCCTGTATGATCCCGATAAGCACATGGCTGTATCCGGGTTTCATCAGTTCGGAAGGAGAAAGATTGAATTTCACATTCCGGATCTTCTTCATGATATATTCATGTTCTTTTATAAAACGGCAGACCTTGTGAAGCTGAAGACATCCCACTGCCGAGATCATTCCCTGTTTTTCCGCGATCCCGATAAACACATCCGGCGGGATCATTCCCAGAACAGGATGTTTCAGCCGGCTCAGTGCCTCCAGAGTAATAAAATCCTGGTTTTTTATAGAATATACCGGCTGATAATATACTTCAAACAGATCCTCTTTCACAGCCTTCTGAAGAAAATGCTCCACTTCCTGCTCATAGCGGAAGCCCTCCAGGATCTTACTGTCCGACTGGATCAGAACCGTATCCTGACGGTTCTGTATCAGAGAGATCATATATTCAATATAAGAAAGAATACTATCCTCTTTTTCCAGTTTTTCCGCATTCATGATCCCGCAGATCGCAGCATGGAACGACACCTTTTCGTTTTCGATAAAAAACGGCTTTTTCAGAAATTCTTCTATGCCATCTCTGGCTTTTTCATAATCTGTCAGCGAGTCCAGCACTGCCAGAAAGCAATTGCCTGTGATACGAAAGATCTGCACTGAATCCGTGATCTCCCGAAATCCCTTCGCCGCCCGGATCAGCAGCTGATCTCCCACTCTGGTACCGTAGATCCGGTTGATCTGCTTCATATTGCGGGCATCCACAGCAAGCAGATGAAAGCTTTCTTTTCGATAGAGCTTTTCTCCGATCCATTTGTCAAAATACTGTTTGTCAAATAAACCTGTCATGCTGTCCGTATATTCACCTGGATTGTTCATAGTAAGATAGATCAGCCAAAGTCCTACAGAAAGTCCGAAGCCGGTAAGCAGTATTCTTTCCGCGGCAATCTGGAGAAACAGGCAGGCTGCTTCGATAAACCAAAATCTCCATATGGTGCGCCGTATTTCTTTTTCTGCTGTTTTTCCATAAAGTAACATAAATGCAACGATCACCAGCATAAAAAAGAATACATATCCATAGAGCAGAAAATGAAAACTTCCCCGGATAAATCTACCTTCCTGGTCAAAATAAAAAAGCCATCCCGTCCGTAAGTTTGCTGTAACTGCCAGCAGCATTGCAGCCGGCAGGACCACCCAGCCGGTTTTCAGCCATTTATATTTCTCCTTTTGTCTTCCGGTGATGATCCGAATGTAGCAGAAAAGCCCGTAGGTAAGTATGACATCACAGAAATAATAGAGCGTCAGGACCAGCGCTGACATTCTGCAGCCTTCGCTGCTGCCGCCTCCCGCGATCACCGCACTCAGCATATCCAGCAGCACGTAAACGCCGCTGAAAGCCAGAAAACATACAAAATTCCTGTTTTCCGCATTGTTCAGTCTTTTATGAGAAAAATAATGTATCGCGATCATCGTCACCAAAACAAGGGATGTGATCTGAAAACAGTTAATATACTCCATTTTTCAAATCCCCCTTCTTTTTGTTCTCATAAAGCTTCCTGTCTGCCTCATATTTCCATTCTCCCATGGATTTCAGAGAGCCATCCTTATTTCGCAGATGGCTGCATCCCAGGGACAACGAAAAACGATGTCTGCATCCTCTCCCGATATTCCGGAGTTCTTCTTTCAGGCGTTCCGGCCAGAATTCGTCCGGTACTTCCGGATCATAGACCAGAACCGCAAATTCATCCCCACCGATGCGGTAGCAGGTTCCTTTTTCCCGGAAAACGTTCTCCACACATCTGGCCGAGATCACCACCATCTCGTCTCCTGCAGCCCGTCCGTATTCTTCGTTGATCACGCGAAGCTGATCGATATCGATATACATAAGAAGGATATCCCGGTATCTGCCCATATCTGCGGAAATACTTTCCAGTTTTTTCTCAAAATTGGCTCTCGTCTCAAGTCCTGTCATCCCATCCTCTCTGGACAGTCGTTCGTAAGCCTGGGATTCCAGACGGTAACGGACGTTGTCTGCCATCATCATGACTGCGTCTGCAATGACCAGCACAAGAAACACAAGATTTCCCAATTCAAAAATGGATCCATAGTAGGAAATCTCGAACAGCCAGTACAGGATCAGCGCTATGATACCGCTTGCTCCCACGATGATATATGCAATGAGAAGCAAATGTATCTCACGCTGTTTATGCTTCCGGTACTCCCGGATCAGAAGTACCGCTGATATCAGGACCCACACAAACAGCAGGATATGTGTTACAAACAGCATATCCTTAAATTCAAAGGCTCCTAGGATCACCAGAACTCCCTGTAAAACAGCATTCAGATAAAATGTAAAGATTCCAAGATCCAGGAGCCTGTATTTTTTCATGTTTCCGATATTCTGCAAAAAACGCAGCATCGGAACTGCCAGCAGCATGAACATATAAAAAGAAATGAGACATAATACTTCGGGGCATCTGCTGTAGCTTTGTGCCAGTGATGAGTCCGTCACCAGCCAGATACTGCACATCATAAGGAACAGTGCCACATCCCGGAACCGTCTGTCCGGCATCTGCCTTATTCTCATATAGATGCAGATGCACAGGGCGATCATACTTAATACGATCATGATCGTTGCCGCCCCTAAAGGAATGGCTGCTTTTCTGATCTGATACCAGGCTATTGCACTTCCGGTTCCTATGCATACCGGCTCTATAACATATTTTCCTCTCTGAGGCGCAGAATAGCTGAACGTCAGGACTTTTCCCTCTGTGTCATTACCCAGAGCGGCGATGCACTGCACCTTGGAACGCATCTGCACATTTTTGGAAAACATGGCCTCCTTATATTCATACAGGATCTTTCCATTCAGGCGTATCACCAGATCGTACTGGGCTCCTGTAGAAACCACGGTCATTCCTCTGCTTTCCGCTCCCAGACTTTCATTGTACAGGATCAGCTTTTCACCTGTTTTTGCCGGAATTTCCGCAGGCAGGGTGATCTCCTGTTTTTTTCCGTCTTTTATGTAGTACCATCCTTTGTTAAGAAGCTGTACACTGTCCTGCTTCTGGATCAGCCCCCCTGTGTGGATCGCCGCAAAGATCGCGCCAAAAACCAGCAGTACCACAAAAAAAAGAAAGGATTCTCCCTTCCATATCAAATTTTTCTTTTTTCTATAATCCATACTCTTCCTCTTTATTTTTTTTATTCCATTTCGTTTTGTATCTATCATATCATCAATCGATTTTTCCGTCAAAAAAATTGTCAAAAAACAGGGTGAAAATTTTTTTCAAAAAAAGGAAAAAAAGTGCTTGCATTTTGTAAGAAAGTATTATATACTAACGAAGTCGGTTGCGAGAAACAGCAAAAATCAAGAGCAAACGACACAAATGAATATGGCCAGTTGGTCAAGGGGTTAAGACGCCGCCCTCTCACGGCGGAAACACGGGTTCGATTCCCGTACTGGCTATCAACTAAAAGCAGTTAGGATTTTTATTCTGACTGCTTTTTTGTGATTGTTATACTTCACTTTTTCCTGTTATCGCTATCAAACGTTGCTCTGAACATTGCATATAAAAATTTCGTTCTTCCTGTTTATCTGTTTTCTGTATTTTCACATATATTATTTTGCATTTCTTTCTCTTCTGTTTTATAATTTCCCCTGAAAATACTTAAGATAAGGGGTGACTTCTCATGCATCACAAACATTCTTTTCGCAGAAAGCTGCAGACATTTTTTCTTTCTCTGCTGCTTGTTCTGCTAACAGTCGCAGGAGTTCCCTCTGCTGCTTACACAGCCGAGGCTGCTTCTGCTGACACAACAATGGCTGTACACTTTCTGGATGTAGGGCAGGGGCTTTCGATCCTGGTCCAGTCACAGGGGCAGAATCTCCTGTATGACGGCGGTGACCGAGGACATTCCAGTTTCGTGGTTTCCTATCTGCAGAAACAGAATATTTCCATCATTGACTATATGATCTCCTCCCATTATGACGAGGACCATGTGGCTGGTCTTGTAGGATGCCTGGACAGCTTTTCCGTAAAAAATGTGATCGGTGCAGATTATATACAGGATACAAAGATCTATCAATCTTTTGAAAACAGTGTTGCCTCTCAAGGATTAACTGTGCAGCATCCGGAGCCCGGAACGGATTTTACTTTCGGAGGCGGGAAATTTACGGTTCTTTCTCCTCAATCGATCAGCAGCAACGATAACGACAATTCTGTTGCGATCCGACTGGAAAACGGAAATAACCATTTTCTTTTTACCGGGGATGCAGAATCTGCCGGGGAGGAAGCGATCTGTGATCTGGGACTTGATCTTTCCTGCGATGTGATCGTTCCTGGACATCACGGTTCTGCCACTGCCACCACCTGGGATCTGCTCCAGCAGACTGTTCCGGAATATGCAGTGATCAGCTGCGGCGCCGGTAATTCCTACGGACATCCTCATAAGGATACCATGGATAAGCTTGCGGATATGGGAATACAGGTATTTCGTACTGATGAGCAGGGTACGGTGATCGCAATCAGCGACGGAAGCAATATCCAGTGGAACCAGAGTCCCTGTAATGATTATTCTGCTGGAGATGAATCGGATACCGGCACACAGCCTTCCTCCGCTTATAAGGATTCCGGTGCGTCCGGCTATGGATCTTCTGATTCGGCTGCTGCAGATCCTCAGACCGGAGTGCAGGCCGATCCGGAACCAGTGGGTGATATGGTCTGGATCTCCGCTACCGGAAGCAAGTACCACCGGATCCCTAACTGCGGAAATATGAATCCGGATAATGCCACAGAGATGACACGCTCCCAGGCTGAAGCTGCAGGATATAAAGCCTGCAAGAAGTGTTATTAGAAACGTCCGCATGCTGTCAGTTTTTCTGAATATCATGCAGTATTGACATAATATGGATAATCTTTGAGAACATTATTTAAGGACAGCTGTATCATAAATTGATATGACAGGCTGTCCTTTTCTTTTACTATTTTATAATATCCTCCGCCGGTTCAGCCGGTACGAAAACTCTCTTCTTTTCTTTTTTCTCCTTTTTTGCTGCCTTTGCCCGCTCGGTAGCCTCCCTGCAGAATTCCATCTGGGAATTTATCAGCGTTTTGCCACGTTTGTCCTGCTTCTCATACAAACCGGAGGGCTGCAGGATATGTGCTTTTACATTGTCACGGAATTCCAGATCCAACACATGCATGATCTCTTCCTTGATCCGCTCATCTTCCACAGGGAAAACAATCTCCACACGACGATCAAGGTTACGTGGCATCCAGTCCGCACTTCCCATATAGATTTCATCGGAACCGCCATTGCGGAAATAGAAAATACGGCTGTGCTCCAGGAAATTACCAACGATCGAACGCACGTGGATATTTTCGCTGATACCCGGAATGCCCACCTTCAGGCAGCAGATGCCGCGGATCAGAAGATCGATCCTGACACCACAGGAAGAAGCATAATACAGCGCTGCAATGATCTCAGGGTCACACAGAGAATTCATCTTTGCCGCAATGTGAGCCTCTTCTCCCTTTTTCGCATGCTCCGCTTCTCTTTCGATCATTTTTACAAAACGGTCCTTCATCCAAATCGGTGCAACGATCAGGCGATTCCAGCGCTTCGGCTCGGAATATCCAGAAAGCATGTTGAACACAGCAGTTGCATCCTCTCCAAACCGTTCGTCACAGGTAAATATACCACAGTCTGTATAAAGCTTGGCTGTGGAATCGTTATAGTTTCCGGTTGCCAGATGCACATATCTGCGGATCCCGTTTTCTTCTCTTCTCACAACAAGAGTGATCTTACTGTGTGTTTTCAGGCCCACCAGACCATAGATCACATGACAGCCTGCCTTTTCCAGCATTTTTGCCCAGACGATATTGTTTTCCTCATCAAAACGCGCTTTCAGCTCTACAAGAACAGAAACCTGCTTGCCGTTTTCTGCGGCCTGAGCAAGTGCCGCGATGATGGGTGAATTGCCGCTGACGCGATACAGGGTCTGCTTGATTGCCAGTACATCCGGGTCCTTTGCCGCCTGACGCACGAAATTCACCACCGGATCAAAGCTCATATACGGATGATGCAGGAACACATCACCCTCCCTGATCACCTGAAAAATATCTTTATCATTCTGAAATGCAGGCACTGCTGCCGGTTTGTATTTCGGTTCCTTGAACTGATCGTATCCGTCAATACCATAAACCTTCATCAGCATGGTCAGATCCAGCGGTCCGTTGATAAAAAAGATATCATCTCCATGAACCTGAAACTCCATTTTCAGAATATCCAGAAGCCGCGGATCCATCTTATCTTCCACTTCCAGGCGGATCACCTCTCCCCACTGGCGCTTTTTCAGCTGTTTCTGGATCTCAACCAGAAGATCCTCTGCCTCATCCTCGTCAATAGGAAGATCCGCATTACGCATGATCCTGTACGGATGGGCACAGATCACATCATAGCTTAAGAACAGCTTGTCGATGTTGCGCTCAATGATCTGTTCCAGAAGTGTTACGGTTGTATGGCCTTTTTTCTCAGATGGAATGATCACTACTCTCGGAAGTACAGAAGGCACCTGTACAGTGGCAAAATCAATCTCTTCTTTTCCTTTTTTGGTATCTTTTTTGGAAAGAAGTGCTCCGATATTCAACGTTTTATTACGGATCAGAGGAAACGGTCTGGAAGAATCCATTGCCATTGGTGTCAGGACCGGATATACATTGTCTTCAAAATACTGATCCACAAATTCTTTCTGCTTCTCGGAAAATGCCTCGTGCTCAAAGATCACATGAAGTCCTGCTTTTTCAAGTGCAGGGACCAGAGACCGGTTTAATGTACTGTACTGTACGTGAACAAGATCATGTGTCTGCCGGCTGATGGCTTTCAGCTGTTCCTTGGCTGTCATTCCTGCAATATCTGTTTTTTTGTACCCTGCATGAACCTGATCCTTCAGGGATGCAACACGGACCATATAAAATTCATCCAGATTGGATGAGGTGATACTCAAAAATTTCAGTCTCTCAAACAGAGGTAGATTTTTGTCTCTGGCTTCACTGAGCACACGATCATCAAATTTGATCCAGCTCAGCTCTCTGTTTACAAAATATTCCGGTTTGTCAAATTCCTTAAATTTCATACAAAAACCTCCTCCGTTATCTTCTTCCCTTCCGTCTCATTACAAGCCGGATTCCAAACACCTCTTCAAAAAATTCTTTTTTATCTTTCAGAAGCCCCAGCTCCAGAGAAACATCCCTTGCGGAATCCACCACCAGGTAAAGGATCCTGTCTTTTAAGGTTACATTAAGCGCTTTTACCTTCTGGTAATGGCTTCTGTCCATAGCATTGGCCAGGCGGAGAATCGCGGTCAGCTTCGCAGTCAGGAGATAATTTCCCCTATTCATGGATGTTTCACGGTTGATTTCTTTGTAGCAGCCGAATTCTCTGGTATTGTACCTCACCGCACTAGCGATCACCTGCCGCTCCTCTGTGGAAAGACCTATGATCTCCGTAGCCATGATGATCCGGTAAGAGCATTCTGCCACCTCACTCATACTGATATATTTTCCGCAGTCATGAAGAAGAACTGCAATCTGCAAAAGAAGCCGTTCACGTTTTCCCATGCCGTGGATCTTCCTTGTGCTGTCAAAAATATCCAGTGCCACATCGGTAGTTCCTGCAATGTGGTTCTTTCCACTGGAATACCTTTTGGCAATGTTCCTGGATGCCACCAGGATATCATTTTCAAAATTGTGTACACTTTTCAGATATTTGTTTTTTTCCGCATAGTCATAGGCAATCCCGTCCAGAAGAGAAACACCCGGGATCCAGAGTGCTTCTGCCTGAAAGATTTCTATAAAGTTTCGGATGATAACCATGTTCGGCACGATCAGAGACGCATATTCCGGTTCCAACTCCATGGATTCGGCAAGGTCATGATCGGACATGTTTACAATGGTCTCGTATTTCTTCAGGAATTCCTCCTTTGTGATGATATTCTCTCCGGATCTGTCCTGAAAGATCGTATCTGTGAGAAAATCTCCCATCAGGATCAGATTGGAGATTTCCTTGTCCTTAAGATAAAGACGTTGAAAGCTTATCAGATCATTTCGGATAAATTCCTCTATCAGCCGGTCATAATGTGGAGTTGTTTTCTCCAGTTCTTTCAGACGTTCGCGGATACGAAGACTTCCCATACGGATACTCTGGGTCAGCACCAGAGCATCTTTATCAAAGAGAGAGATCTGCAGATTTCCTCCTCCGATATCCAGGATCGCCGTCCCCTTCTGAATAGCCTTTTTGAAGCCGGATTCAATGGCAGCAATGGATTTATATCCCAGAAAATGCTGTTCCGCATTACTCAGGATCTCTACCCGGATGCCAGTTCTCTGATAGATCTGCTCCAGGATGATCACCGGATTTTCCAGCTCACGGAGAGAGCTTGTTGCACACGCACGCCAGCTTTCTACCCCAAATTCAGCCATCATGCGTTTAAAATCATTAAGGATCTCGCAGAGCTCATCTACAGTCTCCATCTCTAGCCGTCCTGCAGCATAAGTTCCACGACCCAGCTCCAGCTGGTAACGGACATCATTGATCTCCCGGAAGCCGATCCGCTTTGACATTTCAAAGATCTTCATACTGACTTCATAGGAGCCTATATCAATTGCTGCAAAGGTTGTCACCGCCATAGTTTTTCATCCTTTCCCCCAATACACAGGTAAACTATTTCTTTTTTTCTTCCTCTGTTCCCACAATGTAATCAATAAACTGCTGCGCTGCACGTCCGGTCAGTCCGCCGTGAGAGATCTCCCACTGGTTGGCTTTCAGAAGCAGTTCCTCCTCCGGCATGGTAACTCCATAACGGGCTGCCAGTGTACGGACGATCTCCTGGAACTGTTTTTTGTCCGGTTTGCCAAAGTAGATACGGACACCAAAGCGATATACCAGGGAAAGCTTCTCCTGCACGGTGTCGGAGGAATGCAGATCATTGTCATCTGCGATCTCCAGCTTGTCTGTGGCACGCTCACGGACAAGATTACGCCGGTTACTTGTGGCATAGATCAGGACATTGTCCGGTTTTTTCTCAAGACCGCCCTCGATCACGGCTTTCAGGTATTTATATTCAATCTCAAATTCCTCAAAGGAAAGATCATCCATATAAATGATAAAACGATAGTTACGGTTTTTGATCTGGGCGATGACTTCATTAAGATCCTGGAACTGATGCTTATAGGCCTCAATGATACGAAGTCCCTGATCATAATACTGGTTCAGGATTCCCTTGATACTGGAAGATTTACCGGTTCCCGCATCACCAAAGAGCAGGCAGTTGTTCGCCTTTCTCCCCTGTACAAATGCCTCTGTATTATCAATGAGCTTTTTCTTGGCGATCTCATATCCTACCAGATCATCGATCTTCACATGTGCGATCCTTGTGATAGGCTGGATCTCCACCTTTCCCTCCTCATCGTGGCCGATACGGAATGCCTTATGGAGACCAAGCTTGCCAACACCGAAATCTTTATAGAAGGATACCATATCATCCATAAATTCTTCGGTTGTGGTGGCTGCTGCTAGGGTTTTGCTCATCTGACAGATACGGTCACGGATCCTGGTATTAAAGAGCTTGCTGTTCTCATCCGGTGTCTGGTAATCACAGATCACCCTGCAGCATACAGTTCCGAACACTTTATCAAAGACCGTGATGTCAAAATCATACAATTCCTTGAAAATCTGGAAATCATTTTTTGCCAGGTCGTTAATGCTGCCCTTGATCGCTCCTCGTATCTCGCTTGCCATACTGAAAGCGTTCTCATGATTTACCAGAAGGAAGGTAAGATATGTATGCCAGATATTTCCGGAAAAACCGTACATTCCTGCCAGCTCCACCAGCCCGTTGACACTTTTGAAAAACTGGTCTTCTCTTGCCTTGAGTGCTTCTTCATCTGCTTCATAAAGATTAATAAGTTCTGTCATATCGTCCAGTATCTCACCGTTTGAAAATCCACGGTAAAGGATACATTCCTGAATTCTTGCCAACATAATAATTTAGCTCCTCTGTCTCTTAATAATTTCCAAGAACACGGAGAACATTCGCCTCCGCCTCGATTCCTCTTAACGCATTCTCCACAGCGCTTTCGCCAAGTTTCCCTGTGAAATCCACGAAAAAACGGTATTCCCAGGATTTTCCCGGAATCGGACGGGATTCAATTTTGGTCATGTTCAGTCCGTTGTAGATAATATGTGAAAGCATGTTGTAAAGAGTTCCGCTTTCATGAGGCAGCTCAAAACAGATGCTGATCTTCCCGGCCTTTTCCTCGTATTCCGGTTTCCTGCTTACAATAATAAAACGTGTAGAGTTTGCTTTTTCTCTGCAGATATTTTCTGCAAGGACCTTCAGACCGAATACCTCACCAGCCTCACGGCTTGCGATAGCTGCCACGCCTTTGTCCCCCACCTCACTGACCTTTTTGGCCGCGCCTGCGGTGTTTTCCACTTCCTTCTTTTTCCAGGAAGGGTTTTCCTCCAGAAATGCCTTGCACTGGGCAAGCCCCTGAGGATGAGAGCAGACTTCCCTGATATCCCCTATCTGTGCATCCGGCATGCCCAGAAGCACATGATCCACACGGATGATCTGCTCGCCTACGATATACAGCTTGTACTCCATAAGAAGGTCATAGATATCAGCCACGATACCTGCAGTAGAATTCTCAATAGGAAGTACCGCATAATCGGCCTTGCCATGGGTTACATCCTCCATAGCTGTCCTCCATGTTTTTACATGGTAGCTTTCGATATTTTTCCCAAAGTACTGCCGCATAGCCGCATAGCTGTAGGCACCCTCTACACCCTGGAACACAACCGTTGCGTTTTCAAGGGGAACATGCTTCACAGTTGTGAAATTGCGCTCTCCGTAAATCCCATGCTCTGTCAACAGCTGGTACTGTCTCTTACGGCTGATGGCCATGATCTGACGAAAAAGCTCCTGCACGCCGAGGCTGTTAAAGTCCCCGTGGGCCTTGTTTTTCAGCGTATGGATCTTCTGGCTCTCACGTGCCGGATCCAGTACCTGCTTACCGGTTTTTATTTTATATTCAGCGACTTCCTCACTCACCTTCATTCGTTTTTCAAAGAGACGTACGATCTCACTGTCGATCTCATCGATCTCGTCTCTGTATCTTTCCAAATCCGTCATTGGTTTCCTCCGTTATGTTTCCTGATAATTTCTGTAAGATCCCCCAGGAACGCCAGGGAACCAAAAGCAATGATCACATCCTCTTTTCCTGCCAGCTGATAGGCCTCTGCTACTGCGGCTTCGATGTTGTCAAAGGGCCTTACATCAGAATGAAATTCCCGCACCGCATCTGCCAGCTCCTGCGGGGTCAGAGCCCTGGGGTTATCCGGTGCCGCAATCGTCAGGATGGTATCTGCGTATTTTTCTGTTTTCCGGATGACCTTGCGGTAATCCTTGTCACGGAACATTCCCATGATGTAGATGATCCTTTTTCCCTTAAAATACCGTCCAATGGATGCAGCCAGCATGTCTGCCGCTGCAGGGTTATGAGCTCCATCAACCACAAAATCCGGTTCTGTCCCGAGAAGTGCAAATCTTCCCGGCCAGGTGGTACGTTTCAATCCATCCTGTCTCTGGACCAGTGTTGTGGGATATCCCTGTTCATTCAGGATTTCCAGTGCTCGGAGCGCTGCCACCGCATTTTCCTTCTGATAGGCACCTGCCAAGGATATTGTATATTTTTCTCCTTTATAAAGAAAGGTCTGGCCAGTTATGGATGCTTCCAGTACCTCTGCGCTGTCCTGGTCTGCCGCCTCGTATGGCACATTCTGTTCTGCGCATATTCTTCGTATGACCGCCTCTGCCTCCGGCTGCTGCTTTACAGTTACCATATGACTGTTCGGTTTAATGATGCCGGCCTTTTTTTCTGCTATCTCGCCCAGGGTATTTCCAAGAAATGCCGTATGATCCATACTGATGGATACCAGAATGGAAAGAACTGTAGTACTTATAATGTTGGTGGCATCCAGATCACCGCCCATACCAACTTCCATTAATACCAGATCGCATTTCTCATCCCGAAAATAAAGAAATGCGGCTGCAGTTTCAATTTCAAATACTGACGGATGCGGTTTTCCCTCTTTTACGATCTCATCGATCACCTCCGCGATCCTTGTCACATATGCTGCAAATTTCTCTCTGCTGACAGGTTCTCCGTTAACCTCCATCCTCTCTCTGTAGGAATAGACCGCCGGGGAAATATATCTTCCGACCCGGTAACCTGCACCTGATAAAGCGGAATACAGATATGCGATCACAGAACCCTTTCCGTTAGTTCCCGCTACATGAACATACTTCAGTTCATCCTGGGGATCTCCAAGCCGCCTCATCAGTTCTCTCATATTTTCCAGTCCCAGAACAATTCCCTTTTTCAATTCCGCAGCTCTGATGTAGGCACGACTTTCTTCATAATTCATCGTCTGTTTTCTCCTTCCGCATGTGTTAATGATCCATTACTGCTTTTTCACTTTGCAGTAATAATTTTGTTCATTATAACCCACGTGTATATTTTTTTCAAGGCAGGGAAGGCTATTAAAGACGCTTTTCCACGTTAAATATATTTAAAGTCCAGGCGGATATTCGCAGCCCCGCAGGGGACTTTCTTAATTCAGTTAAACTGACATTTTTCCGGAAAGCGCAGGATTTCTGCTGATGAAAAGGAGCTTTAAAATGCAAAAGAAGGATTTTTTTCTGTGCGGTTTTACAGGCTGGTGTCTGGAGATCTTATGGACAGGACTGCACTCTCTTGTCACCGGACATTTTACTATGATGGGCAAAACCTCTCTTCTGATGTTCCCTGTTTACGGACTTGCAGCACTGATCCGTCCGGCTTACTACAAGCTTGCCCGCTTTCCGGTTATGGTACGGGGGATCATTTACAGCTGCGGGATTTTTTTCGTGGAATTTTTAAGCGGATCTTTTTTTCAGAAGCTTCACATCTGTCCCTGGGATTATTCTCATGTTCCGCTTCAGTATAAAGGAGTGATCCGGCTGGACTATGCTCCTCTGTGGTTTTTTACCGGTCTCTTTTTCGAATGGCTTCTTCGACAAAATCCTCGGAAAGTCTCTTGAAAATCTCACAGTTATATTATATGATAATTGGAAGGAATCTTATTTCCAGTAAATAATTGGAGGTACAACATGAGACATTTAATGAGTCCATTGGATTTCTCGGTTGAAGAGCTTGATAAGCTTCTGAATCTCGCCGACGACATCGGGAAAAATCCAAAAAAGTATGCGCATACCTGTGATGATAAAAGGCTTGCGACATTGTTTTACGAACCAAGTACACGTACACGTTTAAGCTTCGAAGCAGCCATGATGAATCTTGGAGGAAAGGTTCTCGGTTTTTCTTCTGCTGATTCCAGCTCCGCATCCAAAGGCGAAAGCGTTGCCGATACTATTCGCGTTGTTTCCTGTTATGCAGATATCTGTGCTATGCGTCATCCGAAAGAGGGTGCTCCGCTTGTAGCTTCTATGTCATCCAACATTCCGGTGATCAATGCCGGTGATGGCGGCCACCAGCATCCTACCCAGACATTAACCGATCTTTTAACTATCCGTTCCCTGAAGGGCAGACTTGACAATATTACCATCGGCCTCTGCGGTGACCTGAAATTCGGCCGTACCGTTCACTCTCTGATCGAGGCTCTGGTCCGTTATGAAAATGTGAAATTTGTTCTGATCTCTCCGGAGGAGCTTCGTATTCCAAGCTATATCCGTGAGGATGTTCTGAAACGCAACAATGTCGAGTTTGTCGAGGAGGAACGTCTGGAGGATGCACTTCCGGATCTGGATATCCTGTACATGACCCGTGTTCAGAAGGAACGTTTCTTCAACGAAGAGGATTATGTCCGCATGAAAGATTTCTATGTTCTGGACAAACAGAAAATGGAGCTTGCACCGAAGGATATGTATGTCCTCCACCCACTCCCACGTGTTAACGAGATTTCTGTTGAAGTGGATTCTGATCCACGTGCCGCTTATTTCAAACAGGTCCAGTATGGTGTGTATGTCCGTATGGCCCTGATTCTTACATTACTGGAGGTGGAACTGCCATGTTAAACGTAGGTGCTCTTCGTGAGGGTTATGTTCTGGATCATATCAAAGCCGGCAAGGCAATGACGATCTATCATGACCTGAAGCTGGATAAGCTGGACTGTACGGTTGCTATCATCAAAAATGCCCGCAGCCAGAAAATGGGAAAAAAGGATATCATCAAGGTTGAATGCCCCATCGAGGATCTGGATCTGGATATCCTTGGTTTTATCGATCATAATATTACCGTAAATATCATCAAGGACGAAAAGATCGTTGCAAAGAAAGAGCTGAAGCTGCCGAAGCAGGTTGTGAACGTGATCAAATGCAAGAATCCTCGCTGCATTACTTCCATCGAGCAGGGACTGGATCAGATTTTTGTTCTTGCAGATGAAGAGAATGAGGTTTACCGGTGTAAGTATTGCGAGGAGAAATATAGAGGTAAACGGAATAAATAGAGTTCATATGAGCATGATTAACAAACGGACGCGTCCGGTCCCCGCTTCGATATTTGGCTGTTTCGGAGCCTAGTAATACTAAGCCTGCGAAAGACTGCTAAAAACATTTTCCAAAATCATGAACTCGCTCCTGACGTCGCTCAGACAGCATGATTTTGAAAAATAACGCAGTCTCCCGCAGACCAAGTATTACTACGGCTCCTGTAAAGGCCTGAATATCGACGCGGGGACCGGGCGCTGTGTTTTCATAGATTTTGAAATGGTGGGTTTCTGCTCATTGCTCCTCTGTTTTTTTATTGTTGACTTTTTGTGTTAGATATTTTATTCTTTTAGAAACAGATTTGCATTTCCGGAAAGGATTGTCTGTATTACATTTTTTAGTTTTTCTATTTCTATTCTTATTATAATCTACCGATTCTGGTATTTTTTCATTTTATCAAGTTTACATACACATAGCTGTTGCGCAAAGGAAAATGTATTGTCTGTTTTTATTTTTTCTGTTATATTGTAATCAGACAATTTCTTTCTGATTTCCTTTTGCAGGAAGGATTTTTTATGACACAGAAAGAAATGATTACAAATGATAAAATCGGTTCTGCAACTGTATTTCAGCATGAAGATACGGTTCTAAAGACTGCCGCTCAATTCTTTGCCGAGGAGCTGATTCCTTATCTTGGCATTGATGGAAAGGTTGTATCTTCTGCTCCTACAGAGTCCATTGTTCTTAATCTTAAGAAATTCTATGAAGATATCAATCTCATCATGGAAGATGGTACGTGGAAACACTTTGAATTTCAGAGTAAGAATGAAGGGATTCCCGGTTTGAAGCGTTTTCGATCCTATGAAGCTGTGACCAGTTATCAGTATGGCGTTTCTATCACCACATACGTTCTTTATTCGGGAAATATCCGAAATCCGGTCACTTCATTTACTGAAGGAATAAATACTTATCGTATTATTCCGATCATAATGAAGAATCACAATGCAGATAGGCTGATTGAAACGCTGAAAGAGAAATTTTCCTCTGAAGACATTCTTACAAAGGCTGATCTCGTTCCGTTAACACTTATCCCTCTGATGGATGGTCAACTTTCTCAAAAGGAACGATTCATTCAGGCATTCTCTCTGACCGAAAATACAAAAGATATTCCATCGGAAGATCTGCAAAAAATTGAGGCAATGCTCTACACTATGGCAGATAAGTTTCTTGAAAATGATGATTTTGAACATGTAAAGGAGTGTATTCGTATGACACGTTTGGGTCAGATGCTGTTTAATGATGGTTTTAATGATGGTTTCAACAATGGTTCCCAGAAAAAGCAGCTTGAAATTGCCCGAAATCTGATAGGAAAACTCAGTGATACTTCTATCGCTGAAACTACCGGTTTGTCTTTGGATGTGATTTTGGAGCTGAAAAAAGAAAAAACTATGAAACTATAAAAAGCTGTCATTCTTTATCAAAAAAGCAACTGGTATTTCACAGATCAGATCTGCAAAATACAGTTGCTTTTATTATGTGCTTATTATCATACACAGTCAGACCGATAAGCCGGGTTATGTCGTTGGGTGATCATCTATCTAGGCCTTCCGTTGCCAGAAGGCTCCAGCGACCTACCTGAAAGCACGACGGGCCGCCGTATGGCTTTCTTCTCGGTCTTGCTTCGAATGGAGTTTACATGTGCCCGCTCTGTTACCACAGCGGCGGTAGTCTCTTACACTGCCTTTCCACCCTTACCCCGCAAAACGGGGCGGTTTATTTCTGTTGCACTGGTCTGGGAGTTACCTCCACCGGACGTTATCCGGCATCCTGCCCTGTGAAGCCCGGACTTTCCTCGTCTGGACCCTTTCGTCTGTCCAGCCGCGATCACCTGGCCTGGCTGCGCACCTGCTATTTTAACACAGGTGTATAGACTTGTAAAGTTGGAATTTTCTTGGTCTCCTATGTCTTTTACATGGAAATCCATCCAAATGCATTTGCCACAGAACTGAAAAGAATGATCGCCGCAAAGATTGGGCAAAGATACTGGATCATAAAATTAAAGATTCTTTTTCTGCGGAAAGTACCACCTTCCTGCAGTACTTCCTCTTCAATCTTCTTTGTACCAACTACTCTGGATATCAGAAGACAGGTAGCAATCGCTGCGATCGGCATCATGACAGAGTTCGTCAGGAAATCAAAGAAATCAAGGAACTGCATTCCAATGATCTTAACACACGCCAGAGGACCATAGCCAAGAGAAGAAAGACTTCCGAGAACAACCATGATAATTCCGACAAATACTGTTGCCTTCTTGCGTCCCCATTTCAGTTCATCCTGAAAAGTAGATACTGCACTCTCAGTCAATGCAATAGAACTGGTCAAGGCTGCACAGAGAACCAGTACAAAAAACAGGATTCCAACCAGAGTTCCAAATCCCATGCTTGCGAATACCTTCGGAATCGTAATAAACATCAGTGCCGGTCCCGCCTGTAACGTATCCGGATCTCCACCGGAGAATGCAAACACAGCCGGAATGATCATCAGACCTGCCATCATTGCGATCGCTGTGTCAAAAATTTCTACATTTTGTGTAGACCCTTCAATAGATACATCCTTTTTCATATAAGAACCAAAAGTTACCAGAATACCCATTGCGATCGACAGAGAATAAAACATCTGTCCCATTGCCGCAACCACTGTCATCCAGGAGAAGTTTTTGATATTTGGTATCAGAAAATATTTCACACCTTCCAGTGCTCCTGGCCTCGTTACCGAATAAATGACAATGACCACAGACAAGAATACCAGTATCGGCATCATTAATTTGGAAACTCGTTCCACGCCATTCTGCACACCTGCATAAATGATCACCAGCGTAAGCAGTGTAAAAAACAGGAAACAGGTTTCTGTAGAAAATCCATCCGCTATAAAAGCAGAAAAATATCCGTCTTCAGCAAGAGTCTGACTGCCTCCCTTTACATACTCCACCAAGTATTTAATTACCCAGCCACCGATCACGGAATAATACGGCACGATCAGAACCGGTATGATCGCATTGATCCAACCGCCCAAAGACAGCCACTTTGATTTACCAAAAGTTCCAAACGCACCTACCGGACTTTTCTTTGTCATACGTCCCAGAGCTGTCTCTGCCACGATCATAGAATATCCAAAGGTCAATGCCAAAATGATATAGATCAGTAAAAAAATTCCACCGCCGTACTTTGCCGCCAGATAAGGGAATCTCCATATATTCCCAAGCCCTACCGAAGCACCAGCTGCAGACAGTACAAATCCAATCTTCCCGGAAAATGTACTCCTCTCATGTTTATGTTTCTCCATAATTCTTCCTTTCCCGTCACATATTTGTTTTTCATATTCTTTATGTCTTCTCAATTTCCGCTCATATGATAATACCATGCTTTTATCCCTCAGGCAAACAATATATTAAAAAAATGCAGAGCCTATATTTCCTGAATTACTGTTCACTCCATTCTCAATAACACGCTTCGCGATGCTCAGAATTTATGCTAATCACATAAATTCGCACAGTATGGCTCGGGTTTTCTGTGACCTTCGCTCACAAAAAACACCTCGCGGAATATTACCAGTGAGCAGTAACTTTCCTTCTCTGCATCTCACAACCATACTCTCCGCACATTTTATGTTTTTCCTACCAGTTGGATGCACCAGCCTGGGGGAGAGGATATCGGTTTGGGCTGCTGCGGAGGAGGGGTGATAACTACTTGGGCTGCGGGAGTCGGCGTTATTGCGGCAGGGTCAGCTGTCTGAGCCAACGGCGAGTTCTGGCCCTGCCACAATGCTTTTAGCCGACTCACGGAGTCCTAGTAGTATCCCCCGACGGAGTCCCTGCCCGGACCGATATCCTCTCCCCCAGGCGTCCGTCGTCCGCCATCCACCATCCGTCATTCTGCTACCACCACTTTCCCCAGCAGTATCCCCCTACGCAACCATCCACTCTGACGTTATCGTCCAAACATTTGTTCGTAAATTAATTTCCTACCGGAGCACCAACGTCCACTCCTGCCGATCCACAACCTCACCGATCACCCCAGCCTGCAGACCAGCCGCATCCAGCCGCTTCATGATCTCCGGCACATCCCTCTCCGGAACCGCCGCCAGCAATCCCCCAGAAGTCTGCGGATCAAACACCAGATCCTCCCGCCAGAGTACCGCCGAACTCTTCACTCCGGTTTTCTCAGCAAACTCCCGGTTCCTGTAAGCCCCACCCGGAATCAATCCCATAGAAGCAAACTCCTTCACATCCGGAAGCACCGGCAGCTTCTCCGTATCGATCACAACCGTCCGGTCACTGGCCACAGCCATCTCCGTAGCATGTCCCCCAAGACCAAACCCCGTCACATCCGTACAGGCATGAACCTCAAACTTTTTTAAAACCTCACAGGCATCCCGGTTCAGTTTCTTCATGGAAGCCAAAACCGCCTTACGTGCACCTTCCGTCACCAGATCCGCCTTGATCGCCGTATTCACGATCCCCGCACCCAGCGCCTTCGTCAGGATCAGCTTATCCCCGGTCTGCGCTCCAAAATTCTTCCAGAACTTCCTCGGATCTACAAAACCCGTCACACTGAGCCCATACTTTGGTGTATCATCCTGGATCGTATGGCCACCGGCAAGAACCGCACCAGCCTCCATCACCTTATCTGCACCACCACGCAGGATCTCCCCGAGGATCTCCACATCCATATCCTTCGGAAACGCCACAATATTCAAAGCTGTCTTCGGAGTTCCACCCATGGCATATACATCACTCAATGCATTTGCCGCCGCGATCTGCCCGAAATCATAAGGATCATCTGCCACCGGAGTAAAAAAATCCAGTGTCTGGATCAGTGCCAGATCTTCGGAAACCTTATAAACGGCAGCATCATCCGAAGTGTCTGTTCCAACCAGAAGATCCGGATCAGAGAACTTTGGCAGCCCTCCAAGAACTCCCGCCAGAGTCCCCGGTCCTACCTTAGCTGCACAGCCACAGTTTGGAGCCAGTTTTGTCAGTTGTACTTTTTCTTTCATGATCATTTTCCCTTTCCTTTAAGCCCTGTAAATCCCGTTATCCATCCGCAGCACCACAGAAAACTTTAACTTTTCCGATTCACACTCAAAAGGCTCCACACACCACAGATCCTATGCACAGAGAAATCCTAATCTTCTCATCTTTGCGCCAACCGATATCTGCACTGCATAGAGCCTTATATCTACACATAGCTTTTTTTATTCATACAATTAATTTATACATTAAAACAACTACCGCCAATAAACTCCCTCAGAAGCGAATTAAACGGAACACCCTCACTGGGCACCGACACAAAATAATCCAGGAACTTCAAAAGCCGCTTCGCCTCCTGATACTCCGGTTCACTCTTGTCAATTCCAAAAAGCAGCGGTTCCGCATAAACCTTCAGGCAGGCAAGCTCATACACAAGAGCAGAATTAAACATCACATCTGCTTCCTCCTGGAACGGAAAAATATTCTGCTCCTCGCCTCTCCGTACAGAAGGCCACCTTGCAATGGTATCCTTTGCGGAAGTTCCACGTGTACGTGCATCACGGACAATCCGGCGGATCAGCCTTCCATCCGTTGTGGGGATCCGGTTATGCTCATCAATGTTCAGCTGTGTCAACGCACTGATATAGATCTTAAACTTACTCTCTTTTGGAAGGGCATAACTCAGCTTGTCATTAAGCCCGTGAATGCCTTCGATGACCAGGATATCATCTTTTCCAAGCTGAAGCTGGTCTCCCCGGTATTCCCTGCATCCGGTCTTGAAATTAAATGTAGGAAGATCCACGGTTTTTCCCGAAAGGAGATTCAGCATATCTTCATTAAACTGCTGCGTGTCAATGGCTTCCAGACACTCATAATTCTTTTCTCCGAATTCATCCAGCGGCGTATGTTCACGATCCACAAAATAGTTATCCACAGCAATGGGATGCGGCTTCAGACCATGAGCAGAAAGCTGAATAGATAATCTGTGAGAAAAACTGGTCTTTCCGGAAGAAGACGGACCTGCGATCATTACGAACTTTACATTGCCCCTTCTCCGGATCTCCTCGGCAATCGAAGAAATCTTGGCCTCATGGAGTGCCTCCTGAATCAGCATCAGGCTCTGCACACCTTCTCTTGTGATCCGGTCATTGAGATCTCCTACAGTGGCAACATCCAGCTTATCGCCCCACTCTTCCGATTCCTTCTGCACATGGAAGATCTTAGCCTGGGGTTCAAAAGGCTCCAGCACATCCGGGTTCTTCTGCCTCGGAAGGATCAGCACAAAGCCTTCATCATAAAGCTGCAGATCAAAATACTTCACATAGCCGGTATCTGGTGCCATAAATCCGTAAAAATAATCCTCGAAATTTTCCAGGCTGTAAATATTCACTCTGGAAACCCGTCGATAACGGAACAGCTTTTCTTTATCATACATATGATGCCTGTGGAACATGGAAACAGCATCATCCGTGCTGACACTGCGTTTGCAAATCGGAAGCTTCCGTTCTACCAGTTCCCGCATCCGCACTTTTACCCGGTCAAGAAGCTCCTGATCCAGGGTAGCACTGCCTTTCATGGTAAAATAAAGAGCATTTCCAATAGAATAATGGATCACAACATGATCCACATTCTCTTTTCCAGCTACATCAAAAATTGCCTTCAAAAGAATAAAGATCGCACTTCTCCGATAGGTTTTTCGACCGGCACTGTCCTTTGCGGTTATAAATCCCAGTGTACAGTCATGCTGAAGCTTCTTGTGAAGCTCACGGAGCTTTCCGTTCTCAGTCACAAGGATCACCGGATACTCTGTTTTGCCCTCATAATCCCTTATGATCTCAGAATACGGTGTCATTTTGGGGTATTCCCTTGTTTCTCCGTTTATGGTCACTTTAATCATTGTCTGTTCCATAACGATCCCCTCCACAGGCTTATATATTTATACAGCTGCCCGATTTTTCGGACAGCCATGTGTTTCACAATTCATTTTTCCGAAACGGATAATCGTATTCCGTCCCACTACATATTCATGAATACAAACACTTTTTTGCAATCCGCTTTTACAAAACAATATATGGATTTTTCACACTGGCGCAGGTTGTCTTAAGCGCAGGGAATGCCGCATTCAGCTCCTTCTCCATAGCTTCCGCAAAAATATACTCCGTACCGTAATGTCCGGCATCTACAATCGCCAGACCATCTGCCATAGTATCAATGGCAGTATGATAATCAATATCTCCGGTCACATATACATCCGCACCGGCGGCCATTACATCACCGATCATACTCTTTCCGCTTCCTGTACAGATCGCCACAGTCTCGATCTTCCGATCCAGATCACCGTAAACCCGCACATCCGGAAGATGATTGCATTCTTTTACATATTTTCCAAACTCACCAAGAGTCATAACATGGGGAAGCTTTCCCACTCTTCCGAACCCCTCCGGCTGCTCCCCGGATCCATCGGTAACTGTAAGCACCCTTGTATCCTGAAGCTTCAGATGCTCTGCACTTAAATCTGCCATTCCGATCACATCATAATTGGTATGCATGGCAAAATACGGGATATCCTCCTTTATCAGACGGAGGATCTTTCTTCCGGTAAAGGTATGATTGTTGATCTTTTTGATCCCGGAAAAGATCATTGGGTGATGGGTAAGGATCATATCCGCACCAGCAGCCACCGCCTCATCCAACACCGGTTCCGTAAGATCCAGCGCAAGAAATACATGGGAAATCTCTTTCTGGTCATCTCCCACCAGCAGTCCCACATTATCCCAGTCCTCCGCAAATTTTTGCGGATGGTGCTCATTCAGCCATTCGATCAGTTCATATGCTTTCATATCGTTTCAGAGCTGTATGGATCAGCTCCATTTCCTCCTTTACTTCTTCCAGACGAGTTTTTGCGGAAACAGACTCTGCCCCGGAAAGACCGGCAAGTAGTTTCTTACGGATCATTTCCTCCCGTAGAAGATACTCTTTAAGGACCGGGTGACATTTTTTCAGAAGGAGAGGTCCAAACCAGGCCTCTTCCTCTGTGTAAACAGTCTTTTCTCCCGAATTGTTACGTACCGCTTTCATCATAGGATAAAATTTTCCGTCTTCTTTTATCATTTCTTCCCTTACGATCTCCCAGCCGATCTCAGAAAGAAAATGCCGGAAATGAGGAAGGTCCGACTGAGGCTGCAGGATCAGTTCCTGAAACCCCTCCCGGACCTTCGCTCCATCCTTTAATATCCTTTCCATCAGAGGACCACCCATTCCCGCGATCACCAGGGTATCACCTTCTCCCGGCTCAAGCTTCGCAAGCCCGTCGCTCAAACGGGTCTCTATGTAATCTTCAAGGCCATAACGGGTAATATTCTCCCTGGCTCTTGAAAGCGGTCCCGGACGTACATCCATGGCAATGGCTGACGGAACTGTTTTTTCACTGACAAGCCAGATCGACAGATAGCCATGGTCACATCCTACGTCTGCCAGCCGGTTTCCTTTTGTTACCATACCGGCAATGGCACGAAGACGCATGGAAAGCTGTACGGATATATTTTTATCAGTCAAGATAATCCTTCAGCTTGCGGCTGCGGCTGGGATGACGCAGCTTGCGCAGAGCTTTTGCCTCGATCTGACGGATACGCTCTCTTGTGACATTGAACTCTTTACCAACTTCCTCCAGAGTTCTGGCACGTCCGTCGTCCAGTCCGAAACGGAGGCGGAGAACCTTCTGTTCACGGTCAGTAAGCGTACTTAAGACTTCTACCAGCTGCTCCTTCAGAAGTGTAAATGCAGCTGCATCTGCAGGTACCGGAACATTATCATCCTGGATGAAATCGCCAAGATGACTGTCTTCCTCCTCACCGATAGGAGTTTCCAGAGATACCGGCTCCTGGGAGATCTTAAGGATCTCACGTACACGGTCTACCGGCATGTCCATCTCCTCAGCGATTTCCTCCGGCGTAGGTTCACGTCCAAGCTCCTGGAGCAGCTGACGGGAAACACGGATCAGCTTGTTGATAGTCTCAACCATATGCACAGGGATACGGATGGTACGTGCCTGATCTGCAATGGCTCTTGTGATAGCCTGACGGATCCACCAGGTTGCATAGGTACTGAACTTGTAGCCTTTTCTGTAATCAAATTTTTCAACAGCTTTGATAAGGCCAAGATTTCCCTCCTGGATCAGGTCGAGGAACAGCATTCCACGTCCAACATAACGCTTTGCAATGCTGACAACAAGACGGAGATTGGCCTCTGCCAGACGTTTCTTGGCAGCTTCATCCCCCTTTTCCATTCTCTTGGCAAGCTCGATCTCCTCATCTGCACTTAACAGACTGACTTTACCGATCTCTTTCAGGTACATACGGACCGGATCCTCGATGCTGACACCTTCCGGTACAGAGAGGTCGATCTTATCAAGCTCTACCTCTTCTTCATCTTCCATCCCATCCATATCCATATCGTTATCAAGGAGGAGTTCGTCACCGCTGTTTTCTGTGATACGGAGAACGTCCACACCGCTGGCCTCCAGGAAGTCAAAAACCTTCTCCATCTGATCCACTTCCAGTGGAGAGTCCTTGAAAAAGTCGCTGATCTCCTGATATTCCAGCACATTCTTTTTCTTTTTTGCAAGTTCAAGAAGCTCTACAAGTTTCTCGCTGAATTTTGCCATATTCATTTCCATAGGTGCTCTATACCTCCATATAGTGTTTATATTTTATCCTTAATTGAAAGAAATATGCAGCTGCTGCCTCTTTCTTCCAAGGTCTTCCAGTTCTTTTTTTGCTTTTATCAGTTCCTGAAGCCCGGCCATGTCTGACGGGTCCCAGGTACGGTTTTTTTCTTTGAGGCTTTCTTCCTTGATCCGCAGCAGCGCATCGGAAAAAGCCCTCTGCTGTTCTCCTTCGTTTTCCAGATGGATGGTAGCGTTAAAAAGAGATGCCACCTCCCGCTGCTCCTCACTGTCTGTAAAGGCATTGAGAAGCTTCCCCGGATTGGTCTCTCCCTCCTTATGCTGTTCAAACAGCATCTGGGCTACCTCTTTATACAGCGGTACCACAAAATCGGAAGGGGAAATGTATTTTTCCACCTGTTCAAAAATACCCGGATAATTTACAAGCCAGGTCAGCATCAGCTTCTGTGCTTTGTCTGCGGCGGATTCCTTTTTCTTTGTTTCCGGAGTCCCGGACTTTGGCTGGATCCGTTTCTCTGCAGGCGTTCCCTTCAGAGCCAGCGTGTTGACCCTTTTCCGGATATCCTCCGTGCCCACTCCATAGCGACCGTATTCCTTTACGATGGCTTCTATATAAAGATTCCTCTCCAGTTCATCGGAAAGCTCCAGAAGCATCCCGGCACACCGCTCAAAAAACTGATTCTGTCCCTGGGGTGCATCCATGGCAAATTCCTGTTCCGCAATATGTACACGAAACATAAAGCTGTCCATGGCCCGGTTCAGACGTTCCTCAAAGGCCTCCGCTCCTTCATTCTTGATGAACTCGTCCGGATCCTTCCAGGGCTTCAGGCTTACTACCCTGGACGTGACTCCCGCCTCCCGCAGGATCGGGATTGCACGAAGTGCCGCCCGGATCCCTGCACCGTCACTGTCATAAAGAAGCAGGACTTCCTTGGTGTAACGTTTCACAAGACTTGCATGTCCAGAGGTCAGTGCAGTTCCAAGCGACGCCACTGCATTGGTAAAGCCTGCCTGATGCATGGCGATCACATCCATATATCCCTCACAGAGGATCAGATAATTCTTCCTGGTGGTCCTGGCCACATTCAGCCCGTAAAGATTCCGGCTCTTATCAAAGATCTTCGTCTCCGGTGAATTCAGGTACTTGGGCTTGCCATCTCCCATGACACGACCTCCGAAACCAATGACCCGGTTGTTTACATCCATGATCGGGAAGATCACACGGTTCCAGAACTTATCATACATGCCTCGCCGCTCATCTACATTGAACAGGCCGGATTCCCGGAGAAGTTCATCACTGTAGCCCTTACCCTTAAGATATTTGTACAGATCATCACTATACTTATCCGAATATCCAAGACCGAATTTACGGATGGTTTCCTCGGAAAGACCTCTTCCTGTCAGATATCCGTAAGCCGTCTTTCCGCCTTCTCTCCGGAGCTGATAATAAAAGTACTGTGCTGCCAGCTTGTTGATCTCCAGAAGATTTGCTCTCTGTTCTGCTTTTTCTCTGGCTTCTCTGGAATACTCGATCTTCGGAAGCTCTACCCCTGCCCGGTCAGCCAGATGTGACAGCGCCTCACCAAACGAGTAATTCTCATATTCCATGATAAAATTGTATACGTTTCCTCCTGCCCCGCAGCCAAAGCAGTAATACATCTGCTTGGATGGTGTTACGGAAAAGGAAGGGGTTTTCTCATTATGGAAGGGACACAGCCCAAAATAGGAACTCCCCCTCCGTGTCAGTTTCACATACTGGGATATCACGTCTACAATGTCATTTTTCATTCGGACTTCTTCTATGATGTCATCTGAATAACGCATGCTTATCCCTCTTTTCCATTTAATAGACCTCCCAGGCTCTCGGTATATAGATCTCCCTGAATTTCTCCATGGAATACTGATCCGTCATTCCCGAAATATAATCACATACTGCCTGTTCCTTAGGTACTCCCCGGTATTCCACCAATTCCCTGTATTCCCGGGACATTGCCTCCGGATGGTCAGTATAATATCCGTACAGTTCACTCAGCATCTGGATCACTTTATCCTCTTCCTTCCTGGCAACCGGATTCTCATAGACATTCCGGAACATCAGCGCCCGAAGCTCCATCATCGCCTCAAAAACATCCGGCGACATGGAGATGCTGTCTTTCCCCATACTGTTCTCTATAATATTATGTACGAAAGTATTCAGCCGTTCTCTCGTGGTATAGCCCAGAAAAGTTCTCATTGTGACAGGAATATCATCTTCTGTGATGATCCCTGCCCGCTGGGCATCGTCCATATCATGGTGGATATAGGCGATCTTGTCAGAAAAACGTACCACCTGTCCTTCCAGTGTGAAAGGATTTCCGCTGGTGCGGTGATTCATGATCCCATTTCGGACTTCCCAGGTAAGGTTCAGCCCGTTTCCGTTCTTCTCCAGTACTTCCACAACCCGGACGCTCTGCCTATAGTGTGCAAAGCCACCCGGATGTACCTGATCCAGTGCTCTCTCTCCTGCATGTCCAAAAGGCGTATGCCCCAGATCATGTCCCAAAGCGATTGCTTCCACCAGATCTTCATTTAGGCGAAGTGCCTTGGCAATAGTCCGGGCGATCTGCGATACCTCCAGTGTATGTGTCAGCCTGGTACGGTAATGATCTCCCTGTGGTGCCAGAAACACCTGTGTCTTATCCTTCATACGGCGAAAAGCCTTACAGTGAAGGATCCTGTCTCTGTCTCTCTGATACGTTGTCCGCACATCGCATTCCTCTTCCGGGTGCTCCCGGCCTCTGGTATCTGCGCTGTGAGAAGCATAAGGGCTCAAAAGCTCCCGTTCTCTCTGTTCCATGCTCTCTCTGATGTTCATAAGCATTTCCTCCACAGTCTGACAAACAGCGGCGACAAAATACCCTCTGTTAATTATATTCTACACAAAACCACAAATTCCTCTTTTCTGAAAAAATAATTCAAAAAATATTGGAGTTACGGTCTGATCAGCCCTTAAGATGTCCAAAATTATCCTATTGTATATGAAACGAATACAAATATATCACGCAGATCTTCCCATTTCAGCTTCTCACCAGTGCAGGCATGCAATAATTTACTTTCATATAGCCAAAAACAGAGCTGCAATTCACAGCTCTGTTTTAAAGTCATGCGGAAGATGGGACTTGAACCCACACAAGCGCAATGCTTACAAGATCCTTAGTCTTGCTCGTCTGCCAGTTCCGACACTTCCGCATATCGCATTTCATTGGAAATTTCCAATGCGGAAGATGGGACTTGAACCCACACGAGCGCAATGCTCACAAGATCCTTAGTCTTGCTCGTCTGCCAGTTCCGACACTTCCGCATGACCGCATTTCCTTGGGATTTTTTATTTTCTCCCTCGCGACAAGTGATAGTATAGCAAAGTGGATCTTGTATGTCAACACCTTTTTTCAAAAGTTTTCTATTTTTTCGGTTTTTCTGTTATTTTGTCACGATTATCTTTGGTCCGGCACCCTTTGCACGGAGGAGTTTTTTGTATGCACTTACCCTGGAAGCCGGTACTTTAAATCTGCAGTTGGAACGGATCCCCTTAAATGCATTGGCTCCTGTCTTCGCTGTCGTAAGCTTTGTGCTGAAGATCGTTACATTGGAGAGTTTACTGCAGCCGCAGAAGGCTTTCGCACCTACTGTCATTATATTCGCTCCGATTTTCACTGTTGTCAGCTTCTTCGCTCCGGACATTGCAGAGGTGCCAATGGCTGTTACACGAAAGCTCTTTCCACCAATCTTTACTGTCGTCGGGATCGTAAGTGTCTTTCTTGCTGCCTTATCCGTAGCTCCGGTAAAGACTACGGTTCCCTTGCCGGATGTGTCTGCATTGGATATCTTATATTTCAGCCTGCTGACTGTATAGACTGCGTTTTTCTGAACCGTGATCCGGAATTTTTTTGTAACAGAACCGTTATATTTTCCTTTTCCTTTGATCGTAACGGATGCAGTTCCGATGTTTTTATTATTCTTCCAGGTAAGGGTGTAATCCCTTCCGTTTACAAGCTTCTTACCGCCGTAGGTTATGGTGAGTGCCTGGGTCAGCGGCTTTCCGGTAAAGGCCCCGGTCTTAAGTGCGGATATCTTTGTTTTGCTGATATTGGTAACCGCTGCAGTCTGTCCACCAATGGAAACAAATTTCACATCTTTAAAAAATACATGATATAAATTTTCACATTGATGCATTCTCTTTACATATCGTTCCGCTGCCGAGCCTGTATAACCTTCTACTGTAAAACCACCGGGAATAACTTCCTCTGCACCATTTCCCCTGTTATAACGTATTCCTAATGCCAGTCCACCAATATCTGTAACTGATTTCGGAATACGGATCTTTTTCAGCTTAAGGCAATCATGAAACGCCCCATCTTCGATCTTCGTCAGTCCCTCATGTAAGGTCACACTGGTCAGCCCGGTATTGCAAAATGTATCAGGCCCGATCTGCGTCAGACCGGCAGGTATGTCAATCTTATCCAATGATGTACAATTTCTGAATGCATCTGTCCCTAATTTATTTAACTGAGCCGGAAGCTGGATCTGTGTCAGATTTTCGCAGTTAAAAAATGCACCCTCACCCAGCTCTTTTAATTGAGGCGGAAGCTGTACCTGCTTCAGATTTTTGCAGTTACAAAATGCCCCTCCTCCTATCAGCGTCAGTTTTTCCGGAAGCTGGATATTTCTGAGTCCGGTCTCGAAAAATGCATTCCTTTCTATTTCTGTTACGGAATCCGGTAACACAATAGAACTCAGCGCACTGCAGCCCCAAAATGCTCCGTCACTGATTTTTTCCAATACTGTATTCTCAAATATCACACCCTCCAGACTGCTGCAATCTCGAAAGGCATCCTCTCCAATAGACCTCACTCCATTTTTTAATGTAACCTTTTTCAGCCCGGTACATTTTCCAAACATATCTCTCGGCACATCCACTGCACCGGATATCACCACACTCTCTATATTTGGCACATCGTAAAAGCATTGCTCCGGCATATTCATGCCTGCATTTCCATGGATTTCCAGTTCCTTAATATATTTTTTCAGATTCCACATGCCCCATCTATCAAAGCCTGTGATCCCATTCCCGATTACAAGCTTATTTACTCTAGAAAAATCGATGCCTGCCTTCTCCAAAGCACTTTCAGATATCTCATTTTTTGTCAACTCCATGTTATTTCCCGTAATGGTCAGTGTTCCATTCCCGTCCAGTACCCACGTAAATTTTCCATCAGAGTATTCTGCGGATGCCTGCACTGCATCCTTCGTTCCATCATCAAAAGCTGCGTTTTCTTCTGCCTGTTCGCATTCCTCCAACGCTTCCTCTTCATCCATTGCCGCTTCCGGAGCCTCCAGTTCTTCCTCTTCCGCAGTACCCTCTGGCGCTTCTTCACCAGGCTCCATTACGCCGGTTTCCGCATTCTCCTGTACGTTGTTCCCGGTATCTGTATCTGTGGTTTCCTGCTCCTCTATGGCAGCTGATCCATCTGTGATCTCTGTTTCCGTCTCTGCAGTATCTTCCGGATCTGAGGATGCAGTATCTCCACTTTCTTCTGCCAAAAATGCTGCTTCCTCACCCTCTGGTTCCATTTCTGCCGCCACTGTCAGCTCTGCCGGAGTCAGCGCCAGGCTTGCCGCTATAAGTACGGCCATGAGCTTTTTTCCTGCACTTTTTCTTCTCATATGACTATGCTCCTTCCATTTTCTTCTATCATAACATATAAACACGATATATTCTATCCGGATTCCTTTTTTACAGATATTTTTAGGTAACAAAAAAACCTGCATCCGTTTCCAGATGCAGGTTTCCTAAATAAAAAATGCGGAAGATGGGACTTGAACCCACACGAGCGCAATGCTCACAAGATCCTTAGTCTTGCTCGTCTGCCAGTTCCGACACTTCCGCATATCGCATTTCTTCGGGATTCTTTATCTTCTCCCTCGCGACAAGTGATAGTATAGCAAAGTGCTTTTTGTATGTCAACAGTTTTTTTCTAAAAAAATCCAAAAATATTTTTTGTTTATACAATTAATACATTTCGTTTAATAACAATCTGAGACAGAGAATCTTTCATCCCAGAATTTATACTCCGACACAGGTTACGCCTCAGTCGTAAAAAGAGCAGCCTCTTCAAAAAGGCTGCCCTTCTGTCTCACTTCTGTTTTCTTCTATATGGATCAGTCAAAAATGATCAGTGCCATGAACACAAGATCTGTGTCGCCTGTATTGGTAAGACCGTGTCCTTTTCCATCTGGTGTGATGGTGATGTCGCCGGCCTTTACCGGGCGTTTCACGCCGTTATCGTCGTACTCGCCTTCACCGCTTAAGATATAATAGGTTTCTGTCTCGCCATGATGCTCATGGTATCCCAGAGAACATCCTTTTTCGATGGTAACCTGTGCGTAAAGTCCGCATTTCCCTTTCAGCTCGTCTCCCTCAAGAATGTCTTTGATGATCACATGGCCTTTACCGCCGCACATATTTTCTACTCTTCTGATACCCATGATAAAATCCCCTTTCGTGATTGCGTAAATTTGTGAAATTTTATGAACACAGGCTTTCTGCGGCCTGTGCCTCACTTCCTGTACAATTATAAATGATATGATAAATTTTCGCAATCCTTATTGTTATTTTCACAAATTAACTTACAGGCAAATTTTTCCCACTGCTTATTGCTTTTCGCAACCCTGCCGGGAGCTTCTATTCGCAATTGAAGCAGGATACTTCTTTGATCTGGTTAAAAAACGAAGCAGCTCTTTTCCAAAGACCTGCTCCGCAATTTATACTCATATTACAGATTTTTAATTCTCTCAATTGCCTCAAGAGTATTCTCATAGCTTCCGAATGCTGTCAGACGGAAATATCCCTCACCATGTGCACCAAAGCCTGAACCTGGTGTTCCTACGATGTGTGCTTTCTCAAGGAGATAATCAAAGAACTCCCAGGAGGTCATCTGATCCGGTGTTTTCAGCCAGATATATGGAGCATTTTTTCCACCGGACACGGAAAATCCTGCTGCGGAAAGTCCCTCCAGGATCGTCTTTGCATTACGCATGTAATAAGCGATCTGCTCCTTCAGCTGTGCTTTTCCCTCCGAAGAGTAAACAGCCTCGCCTGCTCTCTGTACAATGTACGGAGCACCGTTAAACTTGGTTCCGTGACGTCTTGCCCAGAGACTGTGAAGCTCTACACCATCACGCACCAGTTCCTTCGGAACAACGGTAAAGCCAAGACGAACGCCTGTAAAGCCTGCATTTTTGGAAAAGCTTCGAAGCTCGATGGCACAGGTTCTCGCACCCTCGCACTCATAAATGCTGTGCGGGACATCCTCCTCGGAAATATATGCCTCATATGCTGCATCATAGATGATCACGCAGCCGTTTTTGTTGGCGTAGTCGACCCACTCCTGAAGAGCTGCCTTTGTGATAGCACCGCCGGTAGGATTGTTCGGGAAGCAGAGATAGATCAGATCCGGTACTTCATCTGCCGGTATCTCCGGAAGGAAACCATTCTCCTCTTTGCAGGGCATGTAGATCACACCGTCAAAGTTCTCACGCTCTTTGTTATAAAGACCAGTACGTCCGGCCATAACGTTGGTATCTACATATACAGGATAAACTGGGTCGCAAACTGCAACCTTGTTATCCAGTCCGAAGATCTCCTGGATGTTTCCGGAATCACTTTTTGCTCCATCGGAAACAAAGATCTCGTCTGCGCTGATGTCGCAGCCTCTGGACTGATAATCATTTTTTGCAATGGCACTTCTTAAGAATTCATATCCGAGATCCGGAGCATATCCGTGGAAGGTTTCTGCGTGTGCCATCTCGTCTACGGATTTATGAAGGGCATCGATGATCGCCGGTGCAAGCGGCTGTGTCACATCACCGATTCCAAGACTGATCACAGAATCCTTAAATTCCGGATTGGCCTCCTTATATGCGCTTACCTTCTTTGCGATATTGGAAAACAGATAGCTTCCCGGAAGTTTTAAATAATTCTGATTTACTGTAACCATAGTATTTTATCTCCTTCTCTCAATTTCCTCTGCCAGTGCTTTTCTGACGCTGTCAGGATTTGCCTTGCCTTTCAGTTCTCTCATCAGCTGTCCTACAAAAAATCCCATAACCTTATCCTTGCCGCCCAGAAGCTCTGCCAGCGGTCCAGGGTTTGCATCTACGATCTTTTTCACAGTTTCGGTGAGAAGTCCTGTATCTTCTACGATCTTAAGACCATTCTCTTCTATATATACAACCGGATCAATATCCTCGTCAAACACTTTTTCAAATACTTTCTTGGCATTCTGTGCGCTGACCTCTTTTTTCTCCACCATGGAAAGAAGGTCTGCCAGATGCTTCGGGGTAAAGCTTACCCTTTCCGGATCAAGGCCCTTGTCCTTTGTCAGGCGGAGAACCTCCACCATAAACCAGTTTGCCACCTTTTTCGGGTTTCCGAGAAGAACTGCTGTCTCCTCAAAAAGTCCTGCCAGATGTCTGGATTCGGTCAGGATCCCTGCATCATAAGCCGGAAGCTCATACTCCTTCTGATAACGCTCCATCTTGGCTTCACGAAGCTCCGGAATGGAAGTACGCAGCTCTTCGATCCATGCATCGGAAATGTGGATCGGCGGAAGATCCGGGTCCGGGAAGTAACGGTAATCCTTTGCATCCTCCTTGGAACGCATAGCATGGGAAGACTCTTTGTTATCGTCCCATCTTCTTGTCTCCTGTACAACGGCTCTTCCTTCTTCCAGAAGCTCGATCTGACGTTCTCTCTCTCCTTCGATTGCTCTCGCAATGGCCTTAAAGGAGTTCAGGTTCTTCATCTCTGTTCTTGTTCCGAAGGTCTCACTTCCCACCTCACGGACGGAAAGGTTGACATCGGCACGCATGGAGCCCTCCTGGAGCTTACAGTCAGAAACTCCAAGATACTGCATGGTGCAGCGGAGCTTTTCCAGATATGCGATAACCTCCTCGGAGCTTCTCATATCCGGCTCGGATACGATCTCGATCAGCGGTACCCCACTTCGGTTGTAGTCAACCAGGGAGCAGTCTTCCCACTCATCATGGATCAGCTTACCGGCATCCTCCTCCATATGCATCTCATGGATACGTACAGTCTTTTTGCCTGCGGAAGTCTCGATCTCAACAGCTCCGTCATAGCAGATTGGCAGATACAGCTGAGAGATCTGATAGTTCTGGGGGTTATCCGGGTAAAAATAGTTCTTACGGTCAAACTTACAGTACTGATGGATATGACAGTTTGCCGCAAGACCTGCCTTGATGGCAAACTCTACCACTTTTTTGTTGAGGACCGGAAGAGAGCCCGGCATACCGGTGCAGACCGGGCAGGTATGTGTATTTGGTGCGCCTCCGAATTCTGTGGAGCATCCGCAGAAGATCTTTGTTTTTGTGGCAAGCTCCACATGCACCTCAAGTCCTATGACTGTCTCATACTGTTTCATGCCTTTTCTCCCCCTTCCATTGCTGTTCCGAAATCACCGCGTTTTTTCTCATAGGCGTGTGCTGCGCGGAACAGGTTGTTTTCTTTGAAGCAGTCACCGATCATCTGGATCCCGATCGGAAGTCCTGCTGCGTCTTTTCCGCATGGAACTGTGATTCCGGGAAGTCCGCACAGGTTTACTGCTACCGTATAAATATCGCCAAGATACATGGCAAGAGGATCTTTCAGACTCTCTCCCAGCTTCGGCGCCGTAAAGGGTGATGCCGGGGCAAGAAGAACGTCATATTTAGAAAAGGCCTGATCAAATTCCTTTTTGATAAGGGCTTTTGTGCGAAGTGCTTTCAGATAGTAAGCATCGTAGTAACCGGAGCTTAACACAAAGGAGCCAAGCATGATACGGCGTTTTACTTCCTCGCCGAAACCTTCAGTCCTTGTCTTCTTGTACATATCATGAAGTCTCTCGTACTCTTTTGCACGGAAGCCGTACTTCACACCGTCAAAGCGCTCCAGATTGGAGCTGGCCTCTGCGCTGGCAATGATGTAGTAGGCAGGGATCATATATTCTGTTGTCTTCATGGAGAAAAATTCTACCACTGCGCCCATCTCGGTAAGGCTCTTCAGCGTATTCATAAAGGTTTCTTTTACCTCCGGGTTCAGTCCCTCTGAGAGATATTCCTTCGGCACGCCGAATTTCATTCCCGCAATCTTATCCGTCATAGAAGCGGAGAAATCAAGATCCTCTCTCTTCATGGAGGTGCTGTCCTTGGCATCGTGTCCGGCAATGATCTCAAGAAGTGCCGCACAGTCTGCAACATCCTTTCCTACCGGCCCGATCTGATCCAGAGAGGATGCATAGGCAACCAGTCCGTAACGGGATACTGTTCCGTAGGTCGGTTTGATTCCGGTAACACCGCAGTAGGAGCTTGGCTGACGGATGGAACCGCCGGTATCAGAACCCAGTGCCAGGTAAGTCTCTCCTGCTGCCACTGCCGCACAGGAACCGCCGGAGGAGCCGCCCGGAACATGCTCCAGATCCCACGGGTTTCTGGTGACGCCGTAAGCGGATGTCTCTGTGGTACTTCCCATGGCGAACTCATCCATGTTTGTCTTTCCGATGATCACAAGACCTGCCTGTTCCAGACGGTCAATAACCTCGGCATTGTACTGCGGCACAAAATTCTCAAGGATCTTTGATGCACAGGTAGTTGTTTTTCCCTTAATGCAGATATTATCCTTAATTGCAATAGGTACACCGGCAAGAGGTCCTGTATAGGTTCCATCCTCAATGCCCTTCTGTACCTCTTTTGCTCTTGCATAGGCTTCTTTTTTGTAAGTATCAAGATAAGCGTGGACCTTGTCCTCTTTTGCTTCGATCTGATCAAATACGTATTTCACACCGTCCAGGACGCTTATCTGATGCTGCTTGATCTTTTCCGCAAGCTGTAATGCGGTTAATTTTCCCAAATCCATGTCCTGTCTCCTGTCTTATCCAATTGTTTTCGGAACCTGATACTGGTTTTCTTTCTGTTTCGGTGCATTGGCAAGCATCGCCTCATGATTGTCTCCGTTTGTCACAATATCTTCACGAAATACATTTTCGTCCTCAAAAATATGGGACATGGGCTCTACGGAAGAAGTGTCAAGTTCATCCAGCTTGTCTACATAATCCAGCATCTTCTGCATGTCCTCTTTTGCTTTTTCCTTTTCATCCTCTGTCAGAGAAAGTTTTGCAAGGATGCAGACATTTTCCATTGTTTCATCATCGATTATCTTTGCCATCTTTTTTCTCCTTATTACGGCTCAAGTCTGTTCATATCACGTGGGAACAGACAGGTCTCACGAACGTTTTCTTCTCCGAGGATCTGCATGGTAAGACGTTCCAGTCCGATTCCAAGTCCTCCATGAGGCGGCATTCCATGCTTGAAGGTATCCAGGTACTGCTCCATACCCTCTTCATCCATACCACGGGCTGCGATCTTATCCTTCAGCATCTGATAATCATGGATACGCTGTCCGCCTGTAGTTACCTCAAGTCCCTTGAACAGAAGGTCAAAGCTTAATGTAAATTTCTCATCTGACGGATCATCCATTGCGTAGAACGGACGCTTCTTAGACGGATAATGTGTGACAAAAACAAAATCAGCATCATATTCTTCTTTGAAATATCTTCCGATCAGCGCTTCTTCCTCCGGCTCCAGATCATATGGGTTGCGGATCTTACGATTATATTTTTCAGCTACCAGCTCTTTGGCCTTGTCAAAACGTACTGCCGGGATCTTGTCCACCTTCGGAAGCTCCACCTTCAGAATGGAAAGCTCATGAGCGTAGTCTTTCTTAAGAAGTTCTACCGCATACTGGAGAAATCCGGTTTCCATCTCCATGATATCCTCAAATCCGTTGATATAGCCCATCTCAAAATCAAGACTTGTATATTCATTCAGATGACGTTTTGTGTTATGCTTCTCTGCACGGAATACAGGGCCGGTCTCAAATACACGATCAAAAACACCTACCATCATCTGTTTATAAAACTGCGGGCTCTGTGCCAGAACTGCCGGTTTATGGAAATAACTCAGCTTGAACAGGTTTGCACCACCCTCTGCACCTCTGGCTCCGATCTTCGGTGTGTGGATCTCGGTGAACCCCTTCTCATAGAGGTAATCACGAAATGCCCGCACCAGAGCCTCCTGGATCTTGAATTTTGCACGCTCCTGCACATTACGCAGGGCGATAGGACGATAATTCAGCTTTGCCTCCAGGGAAGTGTTCAGCTTCCATTTGTCGATGGCCAGCGGAAGAGGCTCTGCAGGTGAGGAAAGGATCTCCACATGGCTGATGCGGAGTTCTCTTCCGTGAGGCGCTCTTTCTTCCTCATGAAGAGTTCCTGTGAGGCGCACACACATTGCCTCCTTCAGATCATGAATGGAAACATTTGTCTTGTCGTTTTCATATACGGTCTGAAAAAGCCCTTCTTTTTTTCGAAGTATCACAAATGCCACGTCACCCATATTACGGATGCTGTGTATTGCACCTTCCACTGTTGCTTCCTGGTCTTTCATGCTCTCAGAAAGAAGCACATCCCAGGCACATTCTCTAGTCTTACAGATTCCATCCATAAATTCCATTCCCTCATCCTCCAATTCAAAGTAGTTTCACCGAATCAGGAAATCCCCTGCGGAATTTTTCCCGATCCGGTGTGATATCGGGCATTCAGAACAGATCATTCCTGTCCGCTCTGCTGTTTTTTGTTGTTTTTTACACAGAATCATATAAAAGCATCAGAACCATCTGGGCCGTCTCCACCATATTGGTCCCGGAATCCATACTGCATTTCTGGATATAGCGGTATGCGTCATCCTCGCTCAGGTGATTTCTTTCCATTAAAAGCATCTTTGCATTTGAAATATAATTCTGTTCTTTCCATGAACGCTGCTTCGGCTTTTTCTTATCTTTTTTCCAGCGCCTTTCGATCTGGGAAAGCATCATGCTTACCGTATTTACCAGATCTCCGACTTTCAGAGGCATTCCCACGCATAAAATGGATGTTGGCGCCTCACTGATCACTCCCCGGGAGGCCATAAGCAGCATTTCAAAATAATCCGGCATATAGTCCAGAAGATCACGGTAGTACATATCCTGGAGATGATAACCGCAAAGCAGAACGCCGCCATCAAGCTCCGAGATACTGGCAAGGGCATTGGCACCTGAATTGCATACTGCCGCCACCGTGAATCCATATCGGTTAAGGACTGTGCGGATCTTTTTGGCATCTTCTATTTTCGGTAATGCAATCACGATACTCGTGTTCATAAGCCGCCACTCTCTTTCGTCCCATTATGCCTCGTTCATCAGATCCGATACAGATACTCCTCGATCTCCCAGTCGGAAATCTCCTGGGAATAACGCAACCACTCTTTTCTCTTTGCCTGCGCATACTGTTTGCAGAAAGCTTCTCCAAGGATTTCCTTCATCCAGCTGCTGTCCTCAAACAGTGTGATCGCTTCCCGCAGGTTCTCCGGTAAATTCTCGATACCCTGTTCCTTCTGATCCGACTCGGAAAGAGAACGGTTAGAAGCTTTTGTAGGATAGATCTTCTTCTGGATTCCATCCAGGCCCGCTGCCAGGCATACCGCAAAAACAAGATATGGGTTAGATGCAGCATCCGGGCTTCGAAGCTCGATCCTGGTATCAGCACCATTGACTCTCGGGATCCTTACCAGTGAATTCTGGTTATTTCTCGTCCAGGTCAGCTCTGTAGGCGCATCAAATCCAGGTACAAGACGCTTATAAGAATTTACAAGCGGATTGGTGATCAGAGTCATCTCACGGCTGTGAGCCAGAAGACCTCCGATAAAATAGTATGCCTCTTCACTTAATCTGGACGGATCCTCCGGATCCACGAAAATATTTTTTCCATTTTTAAACAGCGAAAAATGGATATGCATGGCTGAACCGTTTACTTCCCGTCTTGGCTTCGGCATAAATGTCGCATGAAGTCCATGACGTTTGGCTACAGTTCTTACCGCCATCTTAAAGGTTATAACTTCGTCTGCCATCTCACGCGCTTCCCCGTAATGAAGGGCGATCTCATGCTGTGCAGGTGCTGTCTCATGATGAGAGGATTCCACCTCAAATCCCATATCCTCAAGAGTCAGTACCATGTCACGTCTTGCATTTTCGCCTAAGTCCACCGGACTTACATCCAGATATCCGGCCTTTTCGTGAGAAACCGTTGTAGGCATTCCGTTATCATCAATATGAAACAGGAAAAACTCGCATTCCGGGTCAACATAACAGGTATACCCTGCCTCCTCTGCTGCCTGCGCTGTTTTTTTCAGAATATATCTGGAGCTCATCTCATGCTCTGATCCGTCTGCACGGCGCATATCACAGATCAGTCTTGCAACCTTTCCCTGCTGAGGACGCCATGGAAGAATTGAAAAAGTATTATAATCCGGATACAGAATCAGATCCGGCTCCTTTTCTCCCACAATGCCCGCAATATGAGAGCCATATACAACGCACTGGTTATCCAGGGCTCTTGGAAGCTCTCTTGCTGTGATCGCAATATTTTTCAGAGTTCCAAACATATCTGTAAACTGGAGGCGGATGAACTCTACGTCTTCCTCCTCTGCCATTGCAAGAATCTCTTCTCTGGTATAATTCCCCATAGTATTCTCTCCTTTATTTCCTCATCACACAAAATAATTACCCTCAAAATCAGAAAAAGGGTGCACTTCAGAGAGCTTCCGCTCCTGAAGAACACCCTTGTTCATGGACGTAATTATAGCAATCGGTCAATTCTTTGTCAACCATTTTTTAAAAGGGGCAAAAGTTCAAAAGCTTTATCGCGGAAATACGAACAGTTTTTTTGACCTTTTGCCCCTGGTATCTGTTATTTTACTGTAAATATGAATAGCTCATCAGTGATTCGTCCACTGCTTTCGCAGCCTCACGTCCCTCATGGATCGCCCATACGACAAGGGACTGTCCACGATGCATATCACCTGCTGTGAACACACGATCTACGCTTGTTGCATACTGCTCCGGTTTTGTTTCCACATTGGTTCTTGGTGTAAGCGCTACACGGAAAGCATCTGTCACATATTTCTCGCTGCCAAGGAAGCCTGCCGCAATAAGGACCACATCTGCAGGGATCACTTCCTCACTGCCCTCGACCGGTACCATATTGAATCTTCCGGTCTTTTCATCCTTTACGCTTTTCAGTTTTACGATCTTGGCCTTGCAGACATTTCCTTTTTTGTCCTTGATAAACTCGGTAACGGTTGTCTGATAGATCCGAGGATCATGGCCGAATACTGCAATAGCCTCTTCCTGGCCGTAATCAGTTTTCAGGACCTTCGGCCACTCCGGCCATGGATTGGAAGGAGTTCTTGCTGCAGGAGGCTGCGGCATCATCTCAAGCTGTGTTACAGATTTCGCCCCCAGACGGATGGATGTTCCCACACAGTCATTACCAGTATCACCACCGCCAATGACCAGAACATTTTTGCCCTTTGCAAGCTCATATGGGAATTTTGCAAAATCTGTATCCAGAAGACTTTTTGTTACCTGCTTCAGGAAATCCACTGCAAAGTAAATTCCCTTGGCATCTCTTCCCGGAACCTTGATATCTCTCGGATGAGAAGCTCCACAGCAGAGAAGGACACGGTCATAATCCTTCAGAAGCTGTTCTGCCGTGATGTCAACACCAACATTGATATTGGTAACAAATTTCACGCCTTCCTCTTCCATCAGCTTCAGTCTGCGGTCAATGATCTTTTTCTCCAGCTTCATGTTCGGAATGCCGTAGCGGAGAAGTCCTCCGATACGGTCGTTTCTCTCAAATACGGTTACGCTGTGGCCACGGCGGTTCAGCTGCTGTGCTGCTGCCAGTCCGGAAGGACCACTTCCGATGACTGCGATCGTCTTTCCTGTGCGGACAGGCGGGATCTGCGGTTTTACCCATCCTTCTGCATAGGCTGTCTCAATGATCGCTTTCTCATTCTCCTTTGTGCTGACCGGATCTCCGTTCAGGTTACAGGTACATGCAGCTTCGCAAAGTGCTGGACACACTCTGGATGTAAACTCCGGAAAGCTGTGTGTCTTGTTTAAACGAAGGAATGCCTGCTTCCAGTTTCCTGTGTACACAAGGTCATTTGTCTCAGGAACCAGGTTGTGCAGCGGGCAGCCGGAAGCCATTCCGCCGATCATCATACCTGACTGGCAGAAGGGGACGCCGCAGGCCATGCAGCGTGCTCCCTGAAGTTTCTGTTTTTCTTTATTTAATGGAATACGAAATTCGTTGAAATTCTGAATACGTTCCTTTGGCGGCAGAACCTTTGCCGTTTCTCTTTCATAATCTAAAAATCCAGTTGGCTTTCCCATTTCCTCATCCTCCTTAATGTTTCACGCCGATGCTCTCATAGAACGCTTCCATCTGTGCCTGCTGGCTGGTCAGACCTTTTTCTTCCAGCTTTGCACTTAATGTGATCATTCTCTTGTACTCATCCGGAATGAGTTTTTTGAAGTGAGGCAGATAGGAATCAAAATCAGCCAGCACCTTCTTACCGATCTCAGAGCCTGTTGCTTCCACATGAGCCTCGATAAGATCACGAAGCTCTTTTTTATCATATTTATTATCCACTTTTTCAATGGAGATCATTGCTTTATTGAGGTTCTTGTAAAGAACATTATCCACATCAAGGACATAAGCGATACCGCCGCTCATACCTGCTGCAAAGTTCTTTCCTGTTTTTCCAAGAACTACCACACGGCCGCCTGTCATGTACTCGCAGCCATGCTCGCCAACACCCTCAACAACTGCAACCGCACCGGAGTTACGTACTGCAAAACGCTCACCGGCAACACCGTTGATAAATGCAGTTCCGCTGGTCGCACCATAGAGTGCCACGTTTCCGACGATGATGTTCTCTTCAGCCTTGTATCCGGCCTTCTCTGGAACCTTAACGATCAGCTTTCCACCGGAAAGGCCTTTTCCGAAGTAGTCGTTGCTGTCACCGGTCAGTTTCAATGTCAGTCCTTTCGGAATAAAGGCACCGAAGCTCTGTCCGCCTGCACCTGTACAGTTTACAGTTACCGTATCCTCCGGAAGTCCATCCTTATGATTTCTTGTGATCTCAGATCCGAGGATGGTACCAAATGCACGGTCTGTATTGGTAACATTTACATCAACAGAAACTTTCTCACCCTTCTGGATCGCCGGTGCACATTTCTTGACCAGAACTTTTTCATCCAGAGTTTTCTCAAGATTGAAATTGTATACAGCCTTCGGATCAAAGGTTACTTTGCCCTTTCCTACATATGGGTTATTCAAGATGGCACTTAAGTCAACCTTACCCTTATGCGGCTCCTGCACACTGTCAGAAACTGTAAGAAGGTCTGTACGACCTACCATCTCATCGATGGTGGCAACACCAAGGCGTGCCATGTACTCTCTCAGCTCCTGTGCAATAAAGCGCATGAAGTTCTCCACATACTCCGGTTTTCCGCGGAATCTCTTACGCAGCTCCGGGTTCTGTGTAGCCACACCTACCGGGCAGGTATCCAGATTGCAGACTCTCATCATCACGCAGCCCATCGTTACAAGCGGCGCTGTTGCAAAACCGAATTCCTCTGCACCGAGAAGTGCTGCAATGGCAACGTCACGGCCGCTCATCAGCTTACCGTCTGTCTCGATACGTACACGGTTACGAAGTCCGTTCATGATCAGCGTCTGGTGTGTTTCTGCAAGTCCAAGCTCCCATGGAAGTCCTGCATTATGGATAGAGCTTCTTGGCGCTGCTCCTGTACCTCCGTCATATCCGGAGATCAGAACAGTCTGTGCACCGGCCTTTGCAACACCGGCTGCAACCGTACCAACACCCGCCTCAGAAACCAGCTTTACGGAAATATCCGCATATTTATTGGCGTTTTTCAGGTCATAGATCAATTCTGCCAGATCCTCGATAGAATAGATATCATGATGTGGCGGCGGAGAGATCAGGCTGACTCCCGGTGTGGAATGACGGGTTTTTGCGATCCACGGATATACCTTCTTTGCAGGAAGATGTCCGCCCTCACCCGGCTTTGCACCCTGTGCCATCTTGATCTGGATCTCTCTTGCGGAAACCAAATAACGGCTAGTAACGCCGAAACGTCCGCTGGCTACCTGTTTGATCGCAGAGCAGCGGTCATTGTCTGTTCCTGCTGAATCCAGACGCTCATCACTTTCACCACCCTCACCGGTATTGGATTTTCCATGGAGATGGTTCATGGCAATAGCCAGTGTCTCATGTGCTTCCTGGGAAATAGAACCGTAGGACATGGCACCTGTCTTAAATCGTTTTACAATATCCTCAACACTCTCAACCTGGTCAATCGGAATAGGCTCCTTGGCAAACTTAAAGTCCAGAAGACCTCTTAAGTTTCCATGACCCTCGTCATCTACCAGTTTTGTATATTCCTTGAACATCTCATAGCTGCCCTGTTTTGTGGACTGCTGGAGAAGATGAATGGTACGCGGGTTATATTTGTGCTCCTCACCCTGGCTTCTCATCTTATGGGCACCTACGCTGTCCAGAGTAAGATCTGTGGCAAGTCCAAGGGGATCAAATGCCTCAGAATGAAGTTTTTCTACATTATCCTCGATATCTTCCAATGTGATTCCGCCTACACGACTTACGGTTCCTGTAAAGTAACGATCGATCACATCCTGGGAAATTCCGATTGCCTCAAAGATCTGAGATCCCTGATAGGACTGGATAGTGGAAATACCCATCTTGGAAGCGATCTTTACGATACCGCTGATCACCGCATGATTGTAATCATCAACGGCTGCGTAATAGTCCTTATCCAGCATATGTGTATCGATCAGCTCATGGATCGTATCCAGTGCCAGATACGGATTGACTGCACTTGCACCATATCCGAGGAGTGTTGCGAAATGATGTACCTCTCTCGGCTCACCGGACTCCAGGATCAGGGCAAGGGAAGTGCTCTTCTTTGTTTTTACAAGATGCTGATGTACTGCGGAAACCGCCAGCAGGGACGGGATCGGCATATGGTTCTCATCCACACCGCGGTCAGAAAGGACCAGGATGTTTGCTCCCTCACGGAAGGCTTTGTCTACCTCTACGAACAGACGGTCAATGGCACGTTCAAGCTTTGTGCTCTTATAATATAATGTAGAAAGTGTTACAACCTTGAAGCCGTCCTTTTTCATATTCTTGATCTTCAGCATATCGGTGTTGGTCAGGATCGGATTGTTGATCTTCAGCACCTGACAGTTCTCCGGCTTCTGGATCAGAAGATTTCCGTCTTTTCCTACATATACACTTGTAGAAGTAACGATCTCCTCACGGATCGCATCGATCGGCGGGTTTGTTACCTGTGCAAAAAGCTGCTTGAAATAATCGAACAACGGATAATGTTCCTTGGAAAATACCGCAAGGGGAGTATCATGTCCCATGGCTCCGATGCTTTCTGCGCCGTTTAATGCCATATTTCGGATCGAAGTACGGTACTGCTCATAAGTATATCCGAAGGCTTTCTGAAGGCGCGCTCTCTCCTCCGGAGTGTATTCGACAACTCTCTGATTCGGGATCTTGATATCACGAAGCTGTACCAGATTGCTGTCCAGCCACTCACCATAAGGCTGTTTTTTCGCATATTTTTCTTTGAGCTCATTGTCATCAATGACACGACCCTGAACGGTATCAACCAGAAGCATTTTTCCCGGATGAAGACGTTCTTTTAATACGATCTTCTCCTCATCCACAGGAAGAACACCAACCTCGGAGGAAAGGATCATATAGCCATCCGATGTGATATAGTATCTGGATGGACGAAGACCGTTTCTGTCAAGAACCGCTCCCATCACATCACCATCAGAGAACAGAATGGACGCAGGACCGTCCCATGGCTCCATCATAGTCGCATAGTACTGATAAAAATCTCTCTTCTCCTGAGAAATCGTATCGTTGTTTGCCCATGGCTCCGGAATCGTGATCATCACTGCAAGTGGAAGATCCATTCCACTCATAACCAGGAATTCCAGGGTATTGTCAAGCATTGCAGAGTCAGAACCATTGCGGTTAACTACAGGAAGGACCTTGTGAAGCTCATCCTTCAGATACGGAGACTCCATGTTTTCCTCACGTGCAAGCATCTTATCGGCGTTTCCGCGGATCGTGTTGATCTCACCGTTATGTACGATGAAACGGTTCGGATGTGCTCTCTCCCAGCTTGGATTCGTGTTGGTACTGAAACGGGAATGTACCACTGCAATGGCAGACTCGTAATCCTGGCTCTGAAGATCGCCAAAGAAGGTACGGAGCTGTCCTACCAGGAACATACCTTTGTATACGATGGTACGGCTGTTCATGGAAACTACGTAAGTATTATCATTACTCTGTTCAAATTCACGACGTGCGATGTAAAGCATACGGTCAAAGGCAAGACCTTTTTCCACATCCTCCGGTTTTTTAACAAATGCCTGCATAATGCACGGCATGCACTCTTTCGCTTTATGACCAAGAACCTCCGGGAAGACCGGTACTGTACGCCATCCAAGAAGCTCCAGACCCTCTTTTTCCACGATGATCTCGAACATCTTCTTTGCCTGGGCACGTTTGATCTCCTGCTGCGGGAAAAAGAGCTGGGCTACACCATATTCTCTCTCTCCGCCGATATCAAAGCCTTCTTTTTTACAGACCTTCTTAAAAAATTTGTGGGAGATCTGAAGAAGGATACCGACACCATCACCGGTTTTTCCTTCTGCATCCTTACCAGCACGATGCTCAAGATTCTCTACGATCTTAAGAGCATTGGCAACTGTATCATGTGTTTTCTTTCCTTTTATATTAACAACGGCTCCGATACCGCAGTTATCATGTTCAAATTCAGGGCGGTAGAGGCCCTGCTGCTGATTTGCTACTTCTCTCATTTTTCTCATCCTTTCATTGCAGCTTCTTCTGCCGTCTTTTTATCAACTGCCGCCTGCACAAATCCACGAAACAGTGGATGTGCATGGTTTGGCCTGGATTTAAATTCCGGATGTCCCTGTGTTCCCACAAAGAACGGATGTCCGGCAATTTCGATCATCTCAACAATGTGAGCATCCGGGGATGTTCCTACAATGGACATTCCCTTTTCGTCCAGTTCCTTACGGAATGCGTTGTTTACCTCATAACGATGTCTGTGACGTTCCTGGATCTCTTTCTTTCCAAAAAGCTCATAGGATCTGGAGCCTTCTGCAAGCACACACGGATAACTTCCAAGACGAAGAGTTCCTCCAAGATCTTCCACATCCTCCTGATCCGGCATCAGGGCAATGACCGGATGTGTTGTTTCCGGTGCCAGCTCAATACTGTTGGCATCTTCATATCCAAGCACATGGCGGGCAAATTCCACAATAGCCATCTGCATTCCCAGGCAGATCCCAAGGTATGGGATTTTATGAACTCTTGCATACTGTGCCGCAAGGATCATTCCTTCTGTACCACGGTTTCCGAATCCTCCCGGAACCAAGATTCCATCTACAGAATGAAGAGTCTGATCCAAATTTTTTTCATTGAGTTCTTCGGAGTCCACCCAGGTGATATCAACCTTTGCACGGCAAGAGATCCCGCCATGCTTCAGTGCTTCCACAACACTCAAGTATGCATCATGAAGCTGTGTATATTTACCAACCATGGCGATTTTCACAGTTTTATCCGGGTGGCGGAGATTTTCTACCATATTTTCCCAGTCTGTAAGATCTGGTTTGCGATTCTCCAGTCTTAAGCTCTGCAGTACTACGTCTGCAAGCTTTTCTCTCTCCATTGCAAGAGGAGCTTCATATAAATATTCCACATCCAGATTCTGAAGCACATTGCTTACAGGCACATTACAGAACAGGGCGATCTTTCCACGGATATCCTCGGTAAGAGGATATTCACTTCTGCATACCAGGACATCCGGCTGGATTCCCATTCCCTGAAGTTCTTTTACACTGGCCTGGGTGGGTTTGGTCTTCATCTCTCCGGAAGCACGGAGATACGGGATCAGAGTTACATGGATAAGGATCGCATTGTCATGTCCCACATCATGCTGGAACTGACGGATGGATTCCAGGAACGGCTGGCTCTCAATATCACCGACTGTACCACCAACCTCGATGATGGCAATTCTGTCTTCGTCTGCGGATTTTGCTCTGTAAAAACGGCTCTTGATCTCATTGGTAATATGCGGGATCACCTGAACGGTACCTCCGCCGAAATCACCATGACGCTCTTTCTGAAGAACAGACCAGTAAATCTTACCGGTTGTCACATTGGAATTTTTGTCAAGGCTTTCATCAATGAAACGCTCATAATGTCCAAGGTCAAGGTCAGTCTCTGTACCGTCATCCGTTACAAAAACCTCTCCATGCTGAATGGGATTCATAGTTCCCGGGTCAATATTAATGTAGGGATCAAATTTCTGCATGGTCACCTGATACCCTCTGGCTTTCAGAAGGCGCCCAAGAGACGCTGCGGTAATTCCTTTTCCCAGACCGGAAACAACTCCACCTGTTACAAAAACATACTTTACTGCCATCTTCGATTTCCTCCTCCATTTTGTGTCCCACAACAAAAAGGCGTCCGGAACAGATTCCAAGGGGTGAGAATTCCCCTGTGGTATCCGTTCCTGACGCCTTTGTCAGTTATCTTTCATATAAAATATGGTTTACTATAAACTATTTTTTTTTATTTGTCAATAACTGATTTTTCATATAGTCTGCGGAATTTCTTCCTATGAAATGGATGCGAAGAAAAAACAGACGCCTGCTGAGGATTTCAAACTGATCTCCTGTCTCTGCAGTCACGTCTGCCTTTTCTTTTTATGTCTTTCATATCTTGTCTGTCTCTGCACTGTCTGTCAGGCAACTGCATATTTCTGAAGGAAACGATCAAACTCATGATCCTCGCCATGACAGGTTACTGTAAGAACTCTGGTCAGATCCATGCTGAGGATTCCAAGAATAGATTTTGCATCAATTAAAATTCTATTATATGAAATATCTACATCAAAATCACATTTACTTGCAGCCTTAACAAATTCTTTAACATCCTCTGTCGCATTCAATCTAATTTTTTTAGACATAAATATCATCCTCTCTTTTATCTCGGCAAAAAACCGGCCTTTTTTCGGCCTTGCTGTTTTCCTGTATATTCCAGACCAGCGGCCTTTTTCATCTGGCTGTTCCACATTATGTCTCATGTTGTCAGATTTGTCAAGTTGATGTTTTTTATCGTTTTTAAGAGTCTTTCTATAAAAACCCGGATTTTATATGACAAAATCCGGGTTTTTTATATATTTATTGTGCAGTTTTTACATTTTCGTTTTTCAATCCATTATTTTTTACTGTGAGATTAATTCCACATAGTTCATTAATCCTGTTTGATTTCTGCCGGTATTTCCATCGGATAATTGCCATCAAAACATGCTTTACACAGCGGAAGTCCACCTGCCATGCCTTCCAGATAATCGATCTGCATATAACCCAGGGAGTCTGCACCGATCATCTTACGGATTTCTTCCGTGCTGTGCTGTGCTGCGATGAGCTGGTCATTGGACGGCACATCGGTACCAAAATAACAGGGATGTAAAAATGGCGGGGAGCTGATACGTACATGGACTTCTTTTGCTCCTGCTTCTTTCAGCATGTGGATCAGATTGGCAATGGTAGTTCCGCGGACAATGGAATCATCCACCAGAACGATTCTCTTCCCCTTCACCACGGATTCCAGAACGCTCAGCTTCAGATGGACACTGGACTCTCTCTCCTGCTGTGTAGGCTTGATAAAAGTTCTTCCAATGTAACTGTTTTTATAGAACGCAAAGCCAAACGGGATTCCGGATTCCTCAGAATAGCCTTTTGCTGCCGGAAGTCCGGATTCCGGTACACCGGTCACCAGGTCCGCTTCTACCGGATAGGATTTTGCAAGAGATTTTCCTCCACGGATCCTTGCATCATAGATTTTCACGCCATCCATGGTGCTATCCAGTCTTGCAAAATAAATATATTCAAAAACACAATGAGCATGCTTTTTCTTCTCAGTCAGTTTACTGGATTTCAGTCCGTTCTTGGTGATCGTGACGATCTCACCCGGTTCAATATCACGGATAAATTCCGCTCCTACAGATGTCAGCGCGCAGCTTTCAGATGCAAGGACATAGGCATTATCTCTTTTTCCAAGACAGAGGGGTTTCAGTCCGTAAGGATCACGGGCACCGATCAGCTTCCGGGGGCTCATGATCACAAGAGCATATCCTCCGCGGATCTTCTCTACGGTTTTATGTACTGCTTCCTCTACAGTGGCAGAATGCACACGTTCTCTTGCGATATGGAACGCGATAACCTCTGAGTCGGTAGTTGTATGGAAAATTGCGCCTGTCTGAATCAACTCCCATTTCAGAGCTTCTGTATTAACCAGATTTCCGTTGTGCGCAAGTGCCAGACTTCCCTTGATATAAGAAAGTACCAGCGGCTGTGCATTCTCTGCGACAGATTCTCCGGTGGTGGAATAACGAACATGTCCGATTCCAATATCACCATTCATATTATGTACAACATCTTTTCGCAAAACTTCGCTTACCAGTCCGAGATCTTTATGGAACTGTACGTTTCCTCTTTCTCCGTCCGTCCTTGAAACGGCCATTCCGCAGGACTCCTGTCCCCTGTGCTGCAGCGAGGTAAGACCATAATAAATAGATGGTGCAATATTCCCTCCATCCAGATCATAAATCCCGAATACGCCACATTCTTCCTTTACTCCTGACATATTTCCCTCCATCTGTTCTTTCCGTATTGTACATCTTTGTCACTGGTCAAAAAGCTTCTTTTGCCTCAATCACTTATAGCGATTGCTGACTTTTCGACTGTATAACTACGATATCAGATTATAATAAAAGGACAAGATTTGTCAACCCTGCCTATTTTCCGACAGTCCGATCGCCCTGGTCAATTTTTTAGATTTTTTCAAAAAAGCTCTTGACAATATTTTATTTTGGTGTATACTGCAACACATAAAGCAAAGGCGCTTTGGATACGGCAAGTATCTGAAGCGCTTTTTTTGTTTTCCGGTCCGTTTATACCCGGTTCTTCCGGCAGCGGTCCTTATAAAATAATTAAAAATTATAATGAATGAGTGAAATCGAAAGGAGTGTACCTATATGGCACAGAGTATCCCTGAAATGTATGGCAGCCTTGTATTCAATGACAAAGTGATGCGAAGCAAACTGCCAAAGGACATGTACAAAGCATTAAAGAAAACAATTGAAAACGGAACTCATCTGGAACTGGACGTTGCAAATTCCGTAGCAGTTGCAATGAAAGAATGGGCTACTGAAAACGGTGCGACACATTACACACACTGGTTCCAGCCGATGACAAACGTAACTGCTGAGAAGCATGACAGCTTCATCTCCCCTACAGGTGACGGACAGGTGATCATGGATTTCTCCGGTAAAGAGCTGGTAAAAGGTGAGCCGGATGCATCCAGCTTCCCGTCAGGCGGACTTCGTGCTACTTTTGAAGCAAGAGGATATACAGCATGGGATCCTACTTCACCTGCATTCATTAAAGATAAAACTCTTTACATTCCTACTGCATTCTGTTCCTACAGCGGAGAGGCACTGGATAAGAAAACTCCTCTTCTTCGTTCCATGGATGTTCTGAACAAAGAAGCGGTTCGTATTCTTCACATCCTTGGAAACAAAGAGGTCCGTCACATCGACACAACCGTAGGACCTGAGCAGGAATATTTCCTGGTTGACAAGGATCTTTACAAAAAGAGAAAAGACCTGATCTTCTGCGGCCGTACTCTTCTGGGCGCTTCTGCACCAAAAGGACAGGAAATGGAAGATCATTACTTCGGAGCCCTGAAGCCTCGCGTTGCTGCTTACATGCATGATCTTGACGAAGAACTTTGGAAGCTTGGCATTCCAGCAAAAACAAAACATAACGAGGTTGCTCCTGCACAGCACGAACTGGCTCCTGTATTTGATACCACAAATGTTGCTGTTGACCACAACCAGCTGACCATGGAGATCATGAAGAAGGTTGCCGACAAGCACAACATGGTCTGCCTCCTTCACGAGAAACCATTTGAGGGAATCAACGGAAGCGGTAAACACAACAACTGGTCTATGAGCACAGACACAGGTGTAAACCTTCTTGATCCAGGAAAAACACCGGCAGAAAATACACAGTTCCTGGTATTCCTGGTAGCTGTCATCAAAGCCGTTGACGATTATGCTGATCTTCTCCGCGTATCCGTTGCAAGCGCCGGAAACGATCATCGTCTTGGAGCAAACGAGGCACCTCCTGCGATCGTATCCATCTTCCTTGGAGATGAGCTGACAGACGTACTGAAATCTATTGAAAACGATACCTTCTTCAGCAATAAGCATGCGGTACAGATGGATATCGGAGCAAAGGTACTTCCGCACTTCATAAAGGATACCACAGACAGAAACCGTACTTCACCATTTGCATTTACCGGAAACAAATTTGAGTTCCGTATGCTTGGTTCTGCAGCATCTGTCGCAAACCCGAACATCGTACTGAATACCGCTGTTGCAGAGGTTCTTGCAGAATTCAGCGCAGCTCTTAAGGATGTTCCGGAAGAAGAAATGGAAAGCGCAGTACATGCACTTCTTAAGAAGACCATTGAAGAGCATAAACGCATCATCTTTAACGGAAACGGATATACAGACGAATGGGTTGAAGAAGCTGAGAAACGTGGTCTCTACAATCTGAAAACAACTCCGGATGCACTTCCGCATTTCATTGCTGAGAAGAACATTGCGCTGTTTACAAAGCATGGCATTTTTACAAGGGAAGAGCTTTTCTCCCGTTACGAGATCTGGCTTGAGAACTATTACAAGACCATCAACATCGAGTCCAACACTCTGGCTGAGATGATCCAGAAGCAGGTAATTCCTTCTGTATATACATATGTTGAAAAGCTTGCAGATACTGCAGCTGCAAAGAAATCCGTAGTAGCTGATATTTCTGTAGCAAGTGAAGCTGCTCTGATCTCCAAACTTAGTACACTTGCAGACACCATGGCAAAAGATCTGGAAACTCTGAAAGCAGATACAGCAAAAGCTCTTGCTTCTTCTGACGATGTACTTGCATGCTCCAAGGCTTATCAGGAAACTGTTCTGGAAGACATGGAAACTTTAAGAAAATCTGCAGATGAGGCAGAGGCTCTGATCCCGGATGAGTTACTTCCTTATCCGACCTACGACGAGCTGTTATTCTCCATCTGATCACGGATATCAGATAACAATTTCATACGGTAAATACAGGGGATATCCCTTATGAACTCTACTTCATAATTCATTATCGATTTCCTCATCCATTAATCACACGATACAGATATCCCCTGTTTTACATATACTAATTTTGATTTCGTAAAGGCGCGGAAGAGAATTTCCTCTCTCCTGCGCTTTTTCGTTATACTGATACTGGATAAATTCTATCTGTTTTTTTCTGTCCGGTATTACAAAAATTCTTTCTATACATAATAAGAAAGAAAAAAATTGGGAAAGGGAGTGTTACTATGTATTCTTCAGTAAACACAACTTGGGTCCTCGTCGGTGCAGCACTGGTCTTCTTCATGCAGGCTGGATTTGCAATGGTCGAAACAGGATTCACAAGAGCAAAAAACGCAGGAAATATCATCATGAAAAACCTGATGGACTTCTGTATCGGTACACCGGTCTTCTGGCTGGTTGGATTTGGCATCATGTTCGGTGCAGGAAACGGTTTCTTCGGCAAGATTGGCGGAATCGCCTCAGAGGCAAACTACGGAAACGCAATGCTTCCGGATGGAGTTCCTTTCTGGGCATTTCTCATCTTCCAGACTGTATTCTGTGCTACTTCTGCTACCATCGTATCCGGTGCCATGGCAGAGCGTACTAAATTCATCTCCTACTGTATCTACAGTTTGCTGATCAGTCTCGTTGTATATCCGGTATCCGGTCACTGGATCTGGGGCGGCGGATTTATCAGCCAGATGGGATTTCATGATTTTGCAGGTTCCTGTGCTGTTCATATGGTTGGTGGTGTTGCTGCACTCATCGGTGCCATCATCCTCGGACCTCGTATCGGAAAATATTCCAAATCCGGTAAATCCAGAGCGATCCCGGGACATAACCTTACTGTTGGTGCGCTTGGTGTATTCATCCTCTGGTTCTGCTGGTTCGGTTTCAACGGTGCATCTACTGTCAGCATGGAAGGCGACGCCATTGTAAGCGCCGGAAAAATCTTCGTAACAACAAACCTTGCCGCTGCTGTCGCTACTGTAACAGTCATGCTGATCACATGGATCCGCTACAAAAAGCCAGATGTTTCCATGTCCCTGAACGGTTCTCTTGCAGGACTGGTAGCCATCACCGCAGGCTGCGATACCGTATCTCCTACATCTGCAGCTATTATCGGAATCCTCTCCGGATTCATTGTAGTATTTGGTATTGAATTTATTGATAAAGTTCTCAAAATTGATGACCCGGTTGGTGCTGTTGGCGTTCACGGTCTTAACGGTGCTTTCGGAACTCTTGCTGTAGGTCTTTTCTCCGACGGTGCAGGTACCGGATGGAAAGGTCTTCTCACAGGCGGTGGTTTCCATGGCTTCGGTGTTCAGTTTATTGGTATGGCTATCACGATCGCATGGGTTGCTGTTACTATGACAATTATCTTCCAGGTGATCAAACACACTATCGGACTTCGTGTTTCCGCTGAGGAAGAGATCGCAGGTCTGGATATGAAAGAGCATGGCCTCGCAAGTGCATACGATGGATTCTTTGTACAGGATACTATGACAAAGGCTCCGACTCCAATGGGAACTTCCGTAAAAGCCCCTGTTGTAAAACATGCTCCTTCTGCTCCTGCTGAATCTGTTCCTGAGATTCCTGCAGACGGCGTACATAAACTGACAAAGGTTGTTATCATCACACGTCAGAACAAGCTGGATGAGTTTATGCAGGCTATGAACGAGATCGGCGTAACCGGTATCACTATCACAAACGTTATGGGATGTGGTGTTCAGAAGGGTGCTCCAACCTACTATCGTGGTGTTGAGGTTGACATGAACCTCCGTCCGAAGGTTAAGATCGAGATCGTTGTAAGTCTTGTACCGGTTCAGAAGGTTATTGATACTGCCAAAGAAGTTCTTCATACCGGTCAGATCGGTGATGGTAAAGTCTTCGTTTACGATATCGAAAACGTTGTCAAGATCCGTACCGGCGAGGAAGGCTTCCTGGCTCTGCAGGATACAGACGCATGATTCTCTTATGAGAGGAACAGATAAAATCTTCTACGCAATATAAACCAAATAAAAGCCAAAAAGCTCCGGAACATTATTCCTTAAATGTTCCGGAGCTTTTCATATCTTTTTTTATTCTCTTCTCAGTCTCGGCAGATTCCACCGGTAATGTGCCGCCAGGTACCGGATCAGGATCACTACTACCGTTCCGATCACCATGGCCGGCACTCCGCCCCACAGCCTGTATATCCAAACACAGGCAATGGCCCCTACAATAGACGCACAGGCATAAATATGGCGCACAAAAATATATGGCGGTACTCCTGCCATCATATCACGGATAAGGCCGCCTCCAACTCCTGTGACAGTTCCAAGAAATACAAGAAAAAATGTTCTTTCCATATACCCCTGGGAAATCCCCTTATCAACCCCCATGACAGTAAACACACCAAGGCCAACCGTATCCATCACCAGCATCACCTTATCATAGACCAGCCGGTTCCCGCCTTCCAAAAGCTCCTGCTTCCAGTACATCACTGCAAAAACAATACAGGACGTCACGGTTGCCACAATGGTATACAGCGGATCCTGAAACATCCCCGGCGGCACGATTCCCAGGATAATATCCCTGGTAGCTCCTCCGCCCACTGCAGTCACCACTCCAAGAACGCAGACCCCGAAAATATCCATTCCTCTCTGCGCCCCCACCATAGCTCCGGAAGCAGCAAACGCAATAGTTCCTGCCATCTCCAGCATAAATGTAAACATACTCTGATAATCCATTTCCCCCTCCATGCATATCAAGCCGTATTTTTTCTCACCCTCATATCTGCATCCTGTTTTCCCTGTCTGTACATTTCCACAAGGTGCACATTTCCGCAGGGTGCAAGAAGGAACCCTGCCATGCAGGATTCCTTCTCCTATTTTCGTGATCACTATATTTTCATATTAACAGAATTTTCTCATTCTGTATATCTTTTCTTTTTATATCTGACTTCTGCTATTCTGCTTCGATCAGAAATCCTCGCCGTTTCAGCATATCCTGGATCATATCCAGGATTTCCTCGGATTCTGCTTCTACTTTATGATAATGATAATCCGATGTGATATTCTTCAGAGGACTGGACTTGCCGCTTCGGATATCCTCCATAAAATTCTCAACCTGGTGTCTGGAGCTGATATTCAGTTCTGCCTCGATATGTCCGTAAACTCTGTGATTCACCATTACGTTGATCACTTTTCCGCCAAGATCCACAATCCCGCAGAGCTCGTTCTCCAGATCCGCATCTGTATGATGCACCTTGAATATCCGGCTCACAGTATGGGGAGCAGTAAAAATATATCCTCTGTTGGTGGAGATCACATCATTCCCCTCCGCGCGTATCAGCGCAATATCCTGCACGATCACCTGTCTGCTGACCTGAAATGTTCTGGCCAGAGCACTTCCTGAGACCGGCCGTTCACTGTTTTTAATTTGATCCATGATCGCTGTCCTGCGTTCTGAACCAGTCATTTAAGTTCCCCTTTCCTGGCTGTACCTGTACTTTTTATTCCGATATCTGTCCCCTTCATTCTCGCGATATCTCCCACCCGGTTCAGATATTACCTGTTATGCCTCTGCTTCCGACAATTCTCGCTTCTTTTTTTCTGATATTCCGGATATTTCCTGTCACAGCACTCGGTATTCTGTAAAATCCTGCATTTTTCAGGAAAGCGGATGAAGATTCTTAAGCGAAATATCAAGGATCGGTGCAGAATGCGTTAATGCACCACTTGATACATAGTCTACACCAACATCCCTGATCTTTGCAATGTTTTCTTTTGTAACATTTCCGGAACATTCAGTTTTTGCTCTTCCATCGATCAGCTGCACCGCCTCTTTCATCATCTCCGGAGTCATATTATCAAGCATGATGATATCTGCGCCGGCCTCAACAGCCTCTTTTACCTGATCAAGAGTTTCTACCTCAACTTCGATCTTGCGGACAAAAGGAGCGTACTCCTGCGCCATTTTTACAGCATTCGCAACGCTTCCTGCTGCTCCGATGTGATTGTCTTTCAAAAGAACTCCATCTGAAAGATTATATCTGTGGTTCTGTCCGCCGCCTACACGAACAGCATATTTCTCAAAAATACGCATATTCGGCGTTGTTTTTCTGGTATCCAGCAATGTGATCCCTGTTCCCTCAAGAAGTGACGCAACCGAATGTGTATAGGTTGCGATCCCGCTCATTCTCTGAAGATAATTCAGTGCCACACGCTCGCCGGAAAGAAGCACCCGGATATCTCCTGTAACTTTTCCCATTTTCTGACCTTTTTTTACTTCATCGCCGTCCTTGCAGAACAGCTCCACTTTTGTGTCAACATCCAGAAGCGTAAATACACGGCTGAAGATTTCCAGTCCCGCAATGATTCCATCCTCTTTACAGATCAGATCTACCTCTCCCGGAACTGCTTCTTTCATAACAGAGTTTGTGGTAACGTCTTCGCTTGAAATATCTTCCTTTAAAGCCTCCAGGATCAGGTGATCTACCTGAAGTGTCATTGTGATCTTATTCATTTTACAATCCCTTCTCTTTCTTAATTATCACAGCAGCCCTGTTCTCCAAAGCAAGGCTGCTCCTGTCTTTCATAATACGGATATTTATATTCCGGCTGCATTCACGCAGCACCTGCAGCACTTTTCTTTTCTGCTGAGATTGCTTTGGCTGCACGTTTTGCAAATACAAGGCTCTCCAGCAGGGAATTACTTGCCAGTCTGTTCGCGCCATGTACACCGTTGCAGCTGGTTTCTCCCACTGCATAAAGCTGGTCCATGCTGGTCTTGCTGTCAGAATCCACCCAGATACCGCCCATGAAATAATGCTGAGCAGGAACAACAGGGATGCATTCTTTTGTCACATCATAGCCTTCTTCCAGGCATCTCTGATAAATATTCGGAAAATGATTCAGGATCGTATCTTTATCAATATTTTCCATGGAAAGCCATACATGGTCTGTTCCTTCTTTTTTCATTTCTTCCCGGATCGCATTTGTTACTATATCTCTTGGAAGAAGTTCATTGACAAAACGCTCTTTTTTGCTGTTATAAAGCACTGCACCTTCTCCTCGAACCGATTCTGAGATCAGGAATCTGCGGCCCGGTTTCTTGGAATACAGCGTTGTCGGATGGATCTGCACATAATCCAGATGTTCCAGACGCACATTGTGTTTTTTTGCAATATCAAGAGCATCCCCTGTAAGATGCGGATAGTTGGTGGAATGCGCATATCTTCCTCCGATCCCGCCGCTGGCCAGGATCGTATCCTGTGCATAAATCTCTACCTGGATCTCTCCGCCCGGCTGGATCTCTTCCTGGGTTTTCACTGCTTTTCCGGCTTCCATAGCTTCAAGACGTGCCCTGTTCGCTTCTGCGGAAACTGCCTTCAGACCTGTACATTTGCCATTTTCCACAAGAATATCCTGCATGGTAGTATATTCCAGAATTGTTACATTTTCAAGCTTCAGAACCTGCTGGAGCAGTTTTTCGGAAATTTCTTTTCCTGTGATATCCTCATGATAAAGGATCCTCGGTCTGGAATGTGCACCTTCTCTTGTATAGGCAAAATCATCTCCATCCATCTTGAAATCCACACCATATCCGACAAGGTCATTAATGATGTCTCTGGAGCCTCGGATCATAATGTCTACCGACTCTTTTCTGTTTTCGTAATGTCCCGCCTTCATGGTATCTTCAAAATAGCTGTCGTAATCGTTTTCATCACGAAGCACACAGATTCCCCCCTGCGCCAGGAAAGAATCACTACTCCTCATATCCTCTTTTGTAATGATCACGATCTTTTTGTCCCGCGGAAGCTTTAAGGCACTGAACATACCCGCAACACCTGTTCCCACGATCACTACGTCTGTTTTAATTCTCATTGCTTTTCGCCTCTCTGTCTTGATTTCTCTTTTCAGCCAACTCAGACAAATCTTTTATACAAATGTGTTTTATTTATTTTGCCAGTTCCAGCATCCGCTCCAGCGGTCTCTTCGCGTTTTCACGTGTCTCGTCTGTTACATGAACCTCATTCTCCCCTGTTTTCAGAACGTGGAGAACTTTTTCCAGAAATACTTTTTTCATGTTTTTGCAGACCGGTACGGTTTCTGTGAAGTAGAATTTTTTATCCGGGCAGGTAGTTTCCAGCTTGTACTGAACGCCACATTCTGTGCAGATGATAAACTCTTTATTGTCACTTTCCTGTGCATATTTAATGATTCCGGATGTGCTTCCGATGTAATCAGCCTGTTTCAGAACTGTCTGAGGACATTCCGGATGTGCCAGAACCAGTGCATCCGGGTGCGCTTCTTTTGCTGCTTTTACTTCTTCCGGATCCATAAATTCATGGACAATACAGAAACCTTCGTTATAAATAAAGTTCTTCTCAGGAACCTGTTCTGCAATAAAATGTGCAAGATTTCTGTCCGGGATAAAAAAGATGTTTTTGTTCGGAAGCGCTTTTACGATCTTTACTGCATTTGCGGAAGTAACACATACATCAGAAAGCTCCTTCAATGCTGCTGTGGAATTAATGTAACAGACAACTGCCACATCGTCATATTCCTCTCGCACCTTGCGGATGCCTTCTTCTGTTGCCATATGAGCCATCGGACAGTCTGCATCCATGGCAGGCATCAGAACAGTTTTATCCGGACTTAAGATCTTGGCGCTCTCTCCCATAAATCCTACTCCACAGAACACGATCATCTTCTCTTTCGCGCTGGCTGCGATCTTGCTGAGATAAAAGGAATCTCCTATATAGTCAGCTACATCCTGCACTTCAGGACGCACGTAGTAGTGTGCAAGGATGATGGCATCTTTTTCTTTTTTTAATTTCTGGATTTCTTCTGCAACTGTCATTATCTTTCACCTTTCCTGCAGGATTTCTTTTTTGAGTTCCTGCTTTTGCTTTCTAGTACAGCGAATATTAAGTAACCGCCATATTGACTTGTCTGATTTCTTCATCTGCTGCGTCAATATAGCAGAAACTTAATTTTCGCTGTACTAGTCTTTATTATGCAGATGCTTCTGATCTGCTTTTTTTATTATCATGTAACTTTTTTCAAAACATCTTACACATAATACCACAGTCCTTTACATGTGACAAGACAGTTGTTTGATATATGTAAAGTTTTTTTTATAAAGAAAGACATCAAAAAACACGGTTTCCACAATGAAACTTTCATCCTGGAAACCGTGTTTCTGCACACATTCATTATTTTATCAGTCTTATTCACCGTTCTGCGTACTGTCAGCTGCTCATTTATTACAGTTTTCTTTCTGATCTGCCGCAATCACCCGATCATTTCCCCAGCAGTTCTCTCTCAATCCGCTCTCTTGCTTCCGGTGCCTGCTTATCCATCTTTTCCGGAAAACCAAACATGGAAACGCAGGCAATGTTATCGCCGCCAGCTTTCGGTGCATCCGGTTTCAGCTGCTTGCTGGCAAAATCCATTTCTCTCAATGTTTCAAAAATACCATCAAAATCCACATCACCCTCACCCATTGCAAGATGCTGATGCACCGTCACATCCGCTTTTCCACGGCCATTCAGCCACGGCGGATTTAAAATGTATCTGCAGTCCATGGTCTGGTTAAAGGTATCCGCAAAAAGTACATGGGTCAGTTCATCTCCCGCATATTTCAGCATGGACCGCACATCTCCTTTGCCCTCATCGTAGAAGAAGCCGTGAGGAGAAGAATACACATAACCAAGATTTGGAGAACGGAAGGATTTCACCATATCACAGGTCTCATTATTCAGCTCACAGAAATCATAAGGATGAGACTGGATCTCCACACGGATACCCTCACGCTCGATCAGCGGAAGCAATTCCTCCATGGATCTAAACCACATTCCATTGCAGATCTCCTGCTGGTTCGGATCACCCGAAAGCTCTGTATTGATAACCTTCACTCCCATATCTCCGGCGATCTGGATCATCCGTTTCCAGTTTGCAACTGCAAACTGTCTCTGTTCCTCCGTCGGACCAGACCAGCGATACACCACGATAAAGGACGAAATCTCAACGCCAGTCTCTTTAAGAGCCTGTCTGTATTCCTGTTCACATTCTTTTGAAAACAACGGATGCTTATAGAACGGATTGATCCTCGGATGCGGAGACTGTTCAATATATTTATATCCCCAGTCCGCCACCTGATGGACTATACGGTTGATATCCATCTGTTTTGCAAGAACATCTACGTCAAATGCGATCTTCATGATGCATTCCCTCCTTTTTCCTCTTCTTTATTCCGGATATAATCCAGGATCAGGCTGGCCGCTCCGGCTACACCTGTTTTGGATACATTGATCACCATATCGTAATAATGGGGATCGTCTCTGCGGATTCCGGTAAACTTCTCATAATATTCATTTCGGATCTGATCACGTTTCTTCAGTTCTCCAAGAGACTGGCCTTTATAATATTCCTGGCCCTCTTTTTCCCGGTAAGCATCATCTGCATAAACGAAAAAGCTGTATGTATGCGGCTCTCCACGAAGCACATAGTTAGCACATCTTCCCAAGAATACACCTGGTCTTCTCTCAGAAAGCTCACGGATGATCCGGCTCTGCACCTCAAACATCTGAACACCTGTATAATCTGCTGCCGCACCTGCCGATGAATGTCCATACGGGGAAAATGTAAGCTCAGAATCCTCATAATTGTAGGAATCCAGATACTGCCTTACACTTTCCAGATCTGCTTTTTCCATACCGAACTTTTCTGCCATAAGACAGATGATCTGGCGATCATAAACCTTGCAGTCCAGTGCTTTTGCAACATCCTCGGCGATCTTTCTTCCACTGCTGCCATACAGTCTTCCAATTGCCACGTTGATCCGGTTTCCGGAAGCTTCCGGTAACGGCATGGACTGAATCTCGCCCGGCACAGAACCGCTTTCCTCTCCCGATTCTCGCTGGATCAGTTCACGCATCATTTTGTCATAAACTTTGTCCAGCTGGTAGCATGCTGCGATCACAAACATCACTACCCAGATTGCTATCGGAACATACAGATAAAATCCCTTGATCACGCGGATTGCCTCTGCAGACTGCTCTGCCGCTGTCGCCTTTGTTCCGTCAAAGTATGCCGCCGAAAGAATTCCTCCCATAATAGCAGAAGTCAGTCCGGAACCGGCTTTCTGACCCATGCTCATAGATGAGAACATCAGACCCTCCACACGCTTGCCTGTTTTCCACTGGCCATACTCAATAGCATCGCTTGGAAGAGAATACTGCACACCATAGAATGGGGCGATTCCGATACCTCTCATGATACAGGTTACAACACCAAGCGAAACACTGGTAATATTCATCAGAAACAGAAGCTGTCCTGCAACGCCCAGGATACAGCCGGCACAGATGAGATTTCTTTTTCCATAGCGGGGAAGCGCCTTCGGCAGAAGGGCAATTCCTGCCACAGTTGCCAGTTTCTCAGCTGCGGAAAGAGGCATGACGAGGTCTACATTTCCGAGTACATACTGGCAGTAATAGGTAAGGTCCGTTCCGATAATGATCTGATATGCGGTATAAAAGATCATCAGCCCCAGAGCGATAAGGAAATACCGGTTGGTAACGGTTGCTTTAAATGCTTCCACAAAAGGAATATCTTCCTTTTCCTGTTTTGCTGCAGAAACACGCTCTGTACAGACCATATAAGTATTCACAAGTACACCGACAGAAATGATCGCATAGCCGGCAGTTACCAGGATCCAGGCCATCTGCTGATTGCCGGTAATATTCGCTACGATGTTGATCAGCGGCAGTGTGAACGCAGTAATGATCATACTTGCTGTGATCGACAATACCATGCGGATGTTACAGATCACATCACGTTCACGACGGTCACGGCTCATCAGAGATCCCAGTGCATGGAATGGCTGGCTGATAGCAGTGTATACAACCGTATTCATGATATTATAGGTAACAAAAGCATAGATGATCTTTCCCATATTTCCCATTGGCGGCATGGTGAACAAAAGCACCGCTGCCAGCGCATAAGGAACCGCAAGTCTTAAGATCCAGATCCTGGCTTTTCCATACTTGGAATGAGTCCGGTCGATAATAGTTCCCATCAGCACATCGGAAAATCCATCAAAAACACGGGACAAAAGCATGATCATTCCTACCGCACCTGCTGATATTCCAACAACGTTGGTATAAAAATAGATCAGCAGAGTTGTAGTCATGGTATACATCAAGGTCAGTGCCGGATCACCAAAACAGTATGCCAGCTTTTCCGACAACGGAACCTTGATGAATTCATTCAAGTCTTTCCCCTTCTGCTTGTAATTCAACAATTCAGGGATTCCCTTACCAGCCATAGTATCTACCTCCTATCGGTTTAAGGTCGGACCTTTCTGAATGAATTATCCGAAATATTTCTGCACAAAGTCTCTGGTAACTTCCGCAGCCTTTTTCACGTTGTCCTCATGGCTCATTGCATAGTATTCCGGACGGAACTCTTCGATGGTGCAAACGCCATCAAAACCAATCTCCTTCAGTGCAGCTGCGATTCCTGCATGATCTACAACACCCTCACCCGGCCACAGTCTCTTGTCGTCTCCGCAGGAGCCAAGCGGAAGATCCTCACAGTCATTTAAATGGTATGCAAAAATCTTCTTGCCATCAGCAGCTCTCAGGTCCTCAAGGCGGGAGCACATCTCATGGAAATGGAAGGTATCCACGGTAACGCCTACATTATCTCTGTCTACTGCTTTTACCACATCATAGGCTGTTCCAAACTGGTTGATGGAGCAGTTCGGTGCACCACAGAACTCCAAGGAGATCTTCATATCCGCGCCAACCTTATCGGAAAGATAACGAAGACGTGCAACTGCTTCTTCTTTGATCTCACTGACAGATTTGTCTTTTACATCAAAGCTTGGAACGGTGATCAGCATTTTCATTCCGATTGCTTTGGAAACCTTCAGGATAAAATCAACTTCTTCGTCAATCTCTTTTTCCCCTGCCTCATCTCTCTGGTTAAAGAAGATCAGAGTGTTGTATGCCCATGGTTTCAGATGATGATTCTTAAACCAGTCTGCAAGTTCTTCCAGTGTATGCTCTTTGAGATAGTCCTTTATGCAGTCAAAGCGGATCTCAATATAATCAAAACCATATTTCTCGCACATCTCCAGGTCTGCCATAAGAGACTGTCCTTTGCATTCCAGTGCAGTTGCTTCATTAAATCCTAATTTCATCTTCAATACCCTCCATATGTTTTTACTTTTCAGCCAATTTTTCCGGTTAATCTCACCGGCAGGTTTTCCACTGCAGTTTCAACAAAGCCGAAGCGGAATCGGATCCTGCCGGTAACTGCCGCCGCAGACTCATTGGGGAAGTCTGTAGCAATAAGTTGGTATGATAACTCACACTTGATGAGGTGGAGCTCATAAAATATATTTATTTATAAAATTCCGGCTTCTCAACTGCTGAAACGATCTTCTCGATCTGTCCGGTTTCCTGCGCTTTTACAAGAGCATCTGCTGTGATCGCTGCCAGGTATCCATCCCATGCATTCGGTCCTGTGATCACTCCTGCCTCTGCGTTATCAACCCAGTCCTGAACCTCTTTATCATAAGCGTCTTTAAATCTTACGAAGCAGTCTGTGTCAATAGCAGTGGACACTGCCGCATTCTTGCGGATAGACGGATAAGCCGGCTGTGCCATTTTCAGTGCACCGTCCTCACATACAACTTCACAGTTGATGTCATATCCAAACTTGCAGTTTACAAATACTTCTACATCAATGCATACACCTTTTTTAGTACGGAGCATCATGATCTGCGGATCCTTCAGCTCAGAGTGGGAATATTTCGTCACTTTTGGCATTACTACCTGTGCTGATTCATACTCATCATCTACAAGCCAGTGAAGGACATCGATCTCATGGATTGCGGTATCGTGCACAGCCATTGGTGTATTGTAATTGGTACCTACCTCCGGATTTCTGTGTGTACAGTGAAGGATCAGCGGCTCGCCGTATTCTCCGGTTGCAAGTGCTTCCTTGATCTGCTGATATCCCTTGTCATAGCGTCTCATAAATCCAAGCTGGATGAGATGTTTGCCGGCTGCCTCCTCTGCCTTTACTACTTTCAGGCAGTCCTCAGCAGTTGTACATAATGGTTTCTCACAGAAAATCCTCTTGCCGGCCTCGATTGCCTGAAGAAGAGAATCTACATGTGCAAAGCCCGGAGATACGATAAATACTGCATCTACGTTCTCTGCATTGATGAGCTCCTTACTGTCTGCATAGACTTTTGCTCCGCAGATCTCGGCTGCTTTCCTGGCACTTTCCTCAAATACATCGGAAACAGCTACTACTTCTGCTCCCTGAATCTTCTCTGTCAGTCTTCTGATATGATCTCTTCCCATTCCGCCGCATCCGATAACTCCTACTCTTAACATTTTAAATTCCTCCGTTCATTTTTTATTGTTTTCTGTTTTTGTGTTCTTTTTGATGATGTTATATTATCATTTTGTGCACGTGAACGCAATGTCTTTTTTGTACAAAATTTCCATTTTGTTTTTATGCGATTTTCACTATTTGTTACTTCATTCACATATTTTGTTTGTTTTACAGTATTTTTTCGGCATTCACTCACATTTTCGCATCTATAAAATGACTTACTATGCTTATTATAAACGTTGATCATATAGCGTTTTATTATGTGCACCAGAACGCAATATTTCATTTCCCTTATACCCTAGTAGAGTTTATGTAGAATATTATTGTATTTCAACACATAAAGAGTTATACTTGTATGTAGTTTTATTTAAAATACACAAATGCATTTTTCATACTTTATTTAACCGAACTGTAAGGATCAAAGCTTCCCTCAGAAATCCCTGAAACGCAGGCAAACTTCCCTGATTCGGTTAAATTCATACGAAAAACACAGCAGAAAGGACTTATCCCTATGAGCGACTATAATTTAGAAACTAAATGTATCCACTCCGGCTATACCCCATCCAAGGGCGAGCCCTGTGCACTTCCTATCTATCAAAGCACTACTTACAAATATGACACCACTGACGAAATGGGCCAGTTATTTGATCTGAAGGCAGACGGATATTTTTACACCCGTCTCCAGAACCCGACCAACGATGCCGTAGCTGCAAAGATCGCAGATCTGGAAGGCGGTGTTGCTGCGATCCTAACTTCTTCCGGACAGGCAGCCAACTTCTACGCAGTATTTAATATCTGTGAGGCAGGCGATCACGTTGTTGCCGCTTCTACCATTTACGGAGGAACCTTCAACCTTCTTGCCGTCACCTTCAAGAAGCTTGGCATTGACTGCACCTTTGTTGATACCGATGCAACAGAAGAAGAGATTGCTGCCGCATTTAAACCGAACACAAAGGTTCTTTTTGCAGAAACCATCGCCAATCCGGCTCTGGT